>JARROL010000082.1:0-17199 GCA_037383965.1 Desulfobacterales bacterium
CCGGCTTGAGACAGATGTTCGGCTCATTGGTCTGATACTCTACGAACCCGAACGGCTCGTAGAGTCTGATCAGTATCCGGCGATACTGTTGCGCCGTTTTTTTCGAGCCATCCAGGTCCCAGGTCCAGGAATACCCGACCATATACACGATCTTGTCTTCCACAAATGGGTGGTGCAGCAACATCGAGAGGATGCCTTTGGCCAGGCCTTGGGAGCGCCAGACGCGGCAGGTCTCGATTGCCTTGACCTCCATCATGATATGAGGCTCGAGTTCGGCCCAGCGCTCTCCCGCTTCCGGATAGGCCAGCACCCCGAATCCGACGATTAAGTTGCCGTCCGTCAGTGCCAGGGTGACGTTGGTGTCGGGCTGCTCGGCATTGTCTTCCAAACTCTGCCGTCGGGTGTAGAGAGACCGGTATTGAGCGTAGCTGCTGAACTGCGGGTTGAACATGGTCTGCCGGATTTCTTCGGAACTGCAGAAAGAACGGATGGTCACGGCACCCATGGGCGCGGTGAGCTGAATCTCTTCTTGCCGTGGGTCTTGCATAAACTCTCGTTTCTGAGCTTTCAACTAATTTATTCAATAATTCTTAGCGGAAAATTGGACTCTTCTGTACCGGAAGCTGTGATCGAAACTTGAAACTGGAAATTTGAAACTAGGCGAAAAAACTGTACAAAGCCAAATCCAAGTTTCCAGTTTCGAGCATCACGTTTCTTCGCGTTAGAAGTCACCCCAGTTCCGATGCAACCGTTTGATCATGATCTGCAGGTCGTAACGGGTCCCCCGCGGGCTCTTCACATACTCCGGCAGGACCGCCACCTTGAAAAAATCGAGCTTGCGGGCGGCTTCTATCGCCGCATCCTCGATGCCGACCACGAAATCGGCCCGTATATCGTCCAACCCCTGATCCATGCCCAGTTGGATGAGGTCGAGCAAAATCCAGGTACCCAGGCGTTTGTGCCGGAGCTCCGGCATAACCGCGATCCTCAGTCTACCGACATGGCGGGTGCAGCCATAGCCCCGCATCAACAGGCTGGCGTGGGCCACGATGCGATCACCGACGAGCGCCACCATCGATATGACGTTCCCCTTGCCGATGGCCGCGATCATGCGGTGGACGACATCCGGATTCACCACATCGTGGCGCATGAACCAGCGGTCCTTTTCAGGAAGTGCTGCGTAGAGTTCCCGCAATTTCGTTTCGTCCTTTTTTTCGAGTGGGCGAATGATCGCCTCCGTTTTGTCTTTGAGAACGACTTCTTTCGGATAACGCACCGGATCAACCTCCTTCTGAGAATGAGATAACGCAACCGAGGGCCGACTCCATCTACAAAGTCAGCGGCCGTCTGTCAAGCCTACCGCAGAACCGCCCACGGTTTGCGGTGAACCTTGACCCGAAGCCGGGTGACCGGAGTTTGAAGCTCGTGGCCCTGAACTGCCACGGTGTATGAAAGTGACGCGCCGGAGTCCGGAAGAGGCGATACTTTTTTTCTTGACTTGTTGCGAACGTAGCTAATATATAGCTATAAAATAACGTTCTCATATCAATTGAACGCCGTTTAGACCGTTGATGGAGTATCATGCCGATAATGTTGGTAATACTCATACCGTAAAAAGGAGATGCGCCATGGCCGATTTGAACTGGTTACCGCGGGAGTCCGGCAGCAAAAACCATTTTCTCTGGGGCGATGAACATTTTTCTCGTGAAGCGCCCGGCATCATGTTTGAAAAAAACCGATTCGCGACCCCCAGGGCAACAGCATCCTCACTTGCAAGAAACCAACCATCTGCAGGGTCAACGGCATGCGTGTGGCTGGTGGACAGGAAATAGGAATGGCATGCGACACGACCCTGGCCAGTGACCTTGCCATTTTCGGTCAGGCCGGTCCGCGTCATGGTTCCGCGCCGGACGGTGGCAGCAGTGATTTTCTGCCCTGGATGCTGCCCATGGAACTGGCCATGTGGAATTGCGTTTCCTGCGAAATGTGGAGCGCCTACAAGATGCAGCGCCTGGGTCTGGTCTCCAAGTGCGTACCGGTCATCAAACAGGACGACGGCTGGCTTCGCAACCCGGCCGTGATCACCGACTCATACGTCGCGGACGGTGAAATCGTTTACGGCGAATTCAAGACCGGCGAAGAGGCCCGCAAAGCGCGGGAAGTCGTTAAAAACGCCCGAACCGATTTCGAACGGCTGGACGCCGAAGTCGACAAAATCCTGTGGACGTACACCAACCTCTTCCCCGGCTGCCTGATTAAAAGTGTCGAAGGCATCCGCCTGAAAAAGAAGTTCTTTTGGGACCAGGCCAAGGTCATCAACCGCCATTGGCTGGCGGCCAACATGAACGGTGAAGCCTATCTGGGATTCAACGCCTTCAACACCAAAAAGACAACCGGAAAAGACACCATCGATTTTATCGAGTTCCGCCGACGAATGGCCCGCAGCGACGCTTTCGACGTGGAGTTCATGGCGGCTGTACTCGGCCAACCGCAGGGCTAACCGGCTGAAACACGGAGGAGAGCAACATGCTTCTCGAAGGAAAAAATGCGATCGTTACCGGGGGGTCCCAGGGAATCGGGGCGGCCATTGCGCAAGAGCTGGCCCGTGAAGGCGCCAACGTGTGCCTCACCTACCGCAAACACGAAGGGGAAGCCCAAAAGTACGCCGAAGAAATCCGTGGTCTGGGCCGCAAGGCCGCGGCGGTCAAATGCGACATCGCTATCTTCAATGATGCCGCCGCCACCGTACAGGCGGCCATAGAGGCTTTCGGCAGCCTCCAAATCTTGATCAACAATGCCGGGATGAACTGGGACGGCGTGTCCTGGAAGATGACCGAAAAACAATGGGACCGCGTCATCGACGTTAACTTAAAGGGCTACTTTAACTTTATCCGCCACACGGCACCGATTTTCAAGGAGCAGAAATACGGCAAGATCATCAACATCACCTCCATCAACGGCCTGCGCGGTAAGTTCGGTCAGATGAACTACTCCGCCTCCAAGGCCGGCATCGTCGGTCTGACCAAAGCCCTGGCCAAGGAACTGGGGGCTTTCGGGGTCAATGTCAACGCCGTAGCACCCGGCCTGATCGAAACCGCCATGCTCAGGCAATCCGAGGCACGCGACAAGATCATCGACATGGCGATGGCCGAAATCGTGCTCAAGCGCGTGGGGCAACCGGAGGACCTGGCGTATGTCGTGTCCTTTCTGGCCTCGGACAAAGCCCGACACATCACGGGCGAAGTTATAAAAGTCGATGGGGGGCAGTACATATAATCCAGGTTCAGGGTTTAAGGTTCAAGGTTCAAGGTTATAGCCACTGATTTTATAAACTTTATACCCCATTATTTGGACTGGCCTTTTTAACCCTTTTAGTGAAACAAGGAATTCGACACGATTAACACGTAATGTGATTGATAGAGATCAGTTGCGGCACTTTAACTGGGAGCCCTGAACCCTGCACCTTGAACCGATAAGTCTATCTAAGACTTTGTTTTGTAAATACTATCGAACTCTTATTTCAATTTATTGAAGGATAACATCCATCATGAACAAGGTAGCCATCATCGGTGTCGGTCAGAGCAAGTTCGTTCGGCAATATCCGGGATCGATCAGGGAATTGGTGTTCGACGGGTTTAAAGAAGCCGTCGGAGACGCCGGAATCACCGCCGACGACATCGACGCATCTGTGGTCTGTTCGGCACCGGAGTACGACAAACAACGCTCACCGGCCGGCGTCCTTGCGGAATACCTCGGCCTCAATCCGCAGCCGACCTTTTATGTCGAAAGCCTCTGTTCATCCAGCAGCACCGGACTGCGGCTGGCCTACTCGCTGGTGGCCTCCGGCCTGCACAGCGTGGTGGCGGTGCTCGGCTTTCAGAAAATGTCGGAGATTTCCTCGTCCGAGTCCCAGGAACGAATGGGCCGCGGCGCGGACATCCAATGGGAAAGCCCCTTCGGCACCATGATGCCGGCCTACTACGCCATGTATGCCCGTGCCCACATGGCGACCTACGGCACCTCCCCCGACGATCTGGCCCTGATCAGGGTCAAGGCCGCCACCTACGGACAACTCAACGACCGCGCCGTCTATCGTAAGTCGGTAACCTTCGACATGTTCGGTGATCCGAACAACCGCATGTCCGGACAGGTGGCCAGCCCGCTGAGAGTCGGCGACTGCTGTGCCAATGCCGACGGCAGTTCCTGCATTATCGTGGCCAATGAAGAAAAGGCAAAGGCCTTCGGCCGGAAACCGGTCTGGATCCTCGGCACCGGTGCGGCAACGGCCAGCGTCAACCTGGCCGGGCGAGACCTTTTCACCGGACTCTCCGCCGCCCGCAAGGCGGCCCGCCAGGCCTACGATATGGCGGGGGTTACCCCCAAAGACGTTGACGTGGCGGAGGTACACGACTGTTTTACGATCGCCGAGTTGATGGCTTACGAAGACCTGGGCTTTGCCGAACCCGGCGAGGGCCGGGAACTGATTCGCAGCAAGGCGACTTACAAGGAGGGCCGTATACCGGTCAACGTGGACGGCGGGCTGTTGTCGAAGGGCCACCCGATCGGTGCCACCGGCGGCTCGCAGATTCGAACCGTCGTCTTGCAACTCAGGGGCGAAGCCGGAGATATCCAGGTCAAGAACCCGGCCGTCGGACTGGTCCACAACATCGGCGGGGTGGGTCTGTACGGAAACGTGACCATCCTCGGGAGGAATCTATGAGCAACGTAAAAGAGGTGGACGACCGTTTCAAGAGATTCGGCACGGTCAGCTTCACCGGCATCAGCAAGATCAACGATTTCATCGACCACCTGCACGACGGCCGGGTCACGGGCACCCGCTGCACGGATTGCGGCAGGGCCTTTTTTCCCCCGCGGGCGGACTGCTGCCGATGCCGGACCAGTCGCATGCAGTGGTTCGATGTGGCCGGCACCGGTCGGTTGGTCACTTACAGCCGGCTCGCCTTCGCCCCGGTTGGGTTTCAGGACGACGTGCCCTACTGCATCGCCCTGCTCGATTACGGCGACTTCAAGGTGTTCGGCCGAATTGACGCCGATCTGCCGGAAGAGGAACTGACGGTCGGCATGGAAATGATCACGGCCGTCAACACGCTGCCCAACGGACAGCTTAACTATGTCTTTAAGAAGCCTTGACACGTGAACCCTCAAGAATGGAACGGTGAATCATGACGGCCTACAAGCATCTCGCGGTTGAAAAAACCGACGGCGTCGCCCGCATCACGCTCGCGCGACCCAAACACAATGTCCTCGACATCGAAATGATGACCGAGCTCAATGCCGAACTCGACCTTCTCAGCATCGACACTGAGCTCAAATGCGCGGTTATCCTCGGCGAAGGGCCGAGTTGGTGCGCGGGCGTGGAGGTAGCCGACCATAAACCGGAAATGGTGTCCGAAATGATCGCGGTGTTCAACGGCATCTTCGAGCGCATCGACAAGATTGAAGTGCCCGTCATCGCCGGCGTTCACGGCGCCTGCCTGGGCGGCGGCATGGAAGTGGCCATCGCCTGCGATGTGATCGTCGCGGCCAAATCCGCGAGCTTCGGTCAGCCCGAGATCAAGCTCGGCTTTTTCCCGCCCTACGCGGCCATCCGCCTGCCGCAGCTCATCGGCCCGGCCAAGGCCATCGAGGTCTGCACGACCGGCAGACGATACAGCGCCGAAGAAGCCCGGCAGATGGGTTTTGTGGGTTATGTGGTCGATGACGACAACCTCACCGGTACTCTCGACCGGCTTATCGGCGACATTCGCGCCGCCAGCCCACTGATCATTCGCCTCAACAAGCGTGCCGTAAAGAAACATCTCGGTCTGAATTTTCAAGAGGCTCTGGACGGGGTCAGCGACCTCTTCCTCAACGAACTGATGAAAACCGAAGACACACTTGAGGGCATCCGCAGTTTCGAAGAAAAGCGTCGGCCCCAGTGGAAGAACAAGTGACAAGTTGCGAGGTTCAAGGTTCAAGGTATACGGTTTATGGAAAAACGGCAGAAGGCAAGATGTCATAAGGCTCAAGGACCACCGGTTGGAATTAAAACCGAAGAACCGCTGAACCTTAACCCGTAGACCTTACACCTTAAACCTTGAACCACTAGTTCAAGTTTCAAACATTGGAGGTCTCATGTCTCAGATCAGAAAAATCGGCGTGATCGGTGCCGGTAATATGGGCAGCGGCATTGTCCAGAAAATCGCCCAGGAGGGGATCGATGTCGTCATGGTGGACATGAAGGACGAGTTCGTCGAACGCGGTCTCAACACCATTCGAAAAATGTTGCAGGAGGGCGTCGAGCGCAAAATCTTTTCCTCTGAAAAAGCCGAGGAAATCATCTCCCGGGTCAAGGGCACCACCGACATCAATGTGGTTGCCGACGCCGATCTTGTCATCGAGGCGGTTTTCGAGGACAAGGGGGTCAAGTCCGAACTCTTCAGGAAGCTAGACAAGATCTGCTCACAGAAAACCATCCTGGCCACCAACACCTCGAGTTTCTATGTGCGTGAATTTGCCGATCAGACCGATCGACCCGACCGCTTCATCGGCCTGCACTACTTTTACCATCCGGCCAAAAACCGGCTGCTGGAAGTCATTCCGCACGACAAAACCAATCGGGAAACTTTAGAGAAATCGCTGCTGGCCGCCAAGCTGCACGGCAAGACCGCCATCGTGGTCAAGGATGCGCCCGGTTTCGCCGTCAACCGGTTCTTCGTCCCCTTCTTGAACGAAGCCGCGCGCATGCTCGAAGAAAAACTGGCCGACATTCCGACCATCGAAGAAGCCGCCAAACGGGCTTTCAAGATCGGCATGGGCCCTTTTCAGCTGATGAACGTCACCGGGATCCCGATTGCGGTGCACGCCGCCACCACCCTGGGCAACGAACTGGGACCCTTCTATGCCCCCTGCGAGATCCTCAAGGCGCAAAAAGAAAAAGGCGTCAGCTGGGATATCGAAGGCGCGGTCGACGAATCGAAAATCCAGCCGGTGATCGACCGCTTTTACGGCGTCTGTCTCGGCGTGGCCGCCGCCCTTGTCGATGAAGAGGTGGCCTCGATCGAGGATACCGATCGCGGGGCCAAGATCGGTTTGCGCTGGGTGATGGGCCCCTTCGAGATCATGAACAAGATCGGCATCGAGAAGACCTGCGCGGCGGTCGAGGCTGTGGCCCGCAAATACCCGGACTTCCGCATGCCCGACATACTCAACCGCCAGAAAGCCGCCGGAAAACCGTTTGAATTCAACTTTGTCGATCTGGATATCAAGGACGGCGTCGCCTTCATCACCCTCAACCGCCCGGAGGCCATGAACGCCCTGAACGAAACGGTGGTGGCCCAATTGTCGGCCCGCTTCACCGCGGCCGAAAAAGACCCGGCCGTCAAGGCCATCGTTTTTCAGGGTGCCGGAAAGGCCTTCGTGGCCGGCGCCGACATCCGCTACTTCGTGAACAAGATCAAGTCGGGCAGAGTCCCCGACATCGTCGAATTCACCCGCAAGGGTCACGCATTGCTGCTTAAAATCGAAAATGCGTCCAAACTGACCATCGCCCTTCTGGACGGACTGTCACTGGGTGGCGGCAGTGAACTGGCGCTGGCCTGCCAGGCGATCGTCGCCACGCCGGCCGGGTCTTTGGGGTTCCCTGAAACCGGGATCGGCATTTACCCAGGCCTGGGTGGCATGCTGCGCCTGTCCCGCCACGTGGGCCCGGAACTGGCCAAGTATTACGTCTTCAGCGGCGTTACGATCAGTGCCGAAGACGCTCACGCCCTGGGGATCGTCAATCGCCTGGTGGCGCCGGCCGAGGTCGAAGCGGCCATTAAAGAGCTTATCGAAGAGGGCAAACCTGACAAGTACCGCCGGCGCGATATTCCGGCGAAATTCAAGCCTCTGGCCGCCACGGGGTCTGCAGCAAACGTTTCGCGCCTGCTTGCCGGACGTCACCCCGAAGGTGTCGACCAGGCCCTGGCCGCCAAAACTGCCAAGATCGTCGGGTTCAAGGCGCCCCTGGCCCTCAAAATCGCGAATGAGATCATCGATCGGCAGATCGACAAACCGATGGAGGAGGCTGTCGAAATCGAGCTGGGGCGCCTGCAGGAAGTTTTTTCAACCGCCGATGCCCTCGAAGGAACTATAGGCTTTAAGATAATGATTTTGACAAGGCCAGAGGGAGGCGGCTGTATTGTAATACGCCAACGACCGATAACACAGTCAGAACCTTTATCTTAAAGCCTATAAACAAGGAGGATGAAGCATGTCGATGACATCCTGGCAAATGATCGGGCCTCAAAAACCGCTTCAGCGCGTCGAAAGCCCGCTGCCGCAACCAGGTGCTGGAGAAGTTCTGCTGCGCGTGATCGGCTGCGGTGTCTGCCATACCGATCTCGGGTTTTACTACGACGGCGTGCGGACCAAATCGCCGCTGCCGCTGACCCTGGGACATGAAATCAGCGGCATTGTGGAGACCTGCGGCCCGAATGCCGAGCACTGGGCCGGCAAGGCGGTCATCGTGCCGGCCGTCATGCCCTGCGGTGACTGCGACGTCTGCAACCGCGGTTTCGGAAACATTTGTGCCGCCCAGAAAATGCCCGGCAACGACATCCAAGGCGGTTTCGCCTCCCACATCCTGGTTCCGGCGGCCCAGCTCTGCGAGGTGCCCCTGGACGCGGACGGCAGTCCCGGCGGCGGCTCCGGTGTCTCACTGGCCGAACTGTCGGTCATCGCCGATGCCGTCACGACCCCCTACCAGGCAGTGATCGAATCGGGACTCGCCGCCGAAGACACCGCCATTTTTGTCGGCGTCGGCGGTGTCGGCGGGTTCGGCGCCCAAATTGCAAAAAGTGTCGGCGCCGCCGTGGTGGCGATCGACGTCGATGCGGCCAAGCTCGAAGCGATTGCGCCTTACGTCGACCGGACCTTCAACGCTCGCGAAATACCGTTCAAAGACCTGCGCAAAGCGGTTTCCGGATTCGTCAAAGACCAGGGCCGGCGGCGCACCGAATGGAAGATCTTCGAAACCTCGGGAACGGCAGCCGGCCAAAAAACGGCCTTCGGTCTGCTGACCTACGGCGCATCGTTGGCCGTGGTCGGTTTCACGATGGAAACGGTCGACATCCGGCTGTCAAATCTGATGGCTTTTCACGCAACCGCGCGCGGCAACTGGGGCTGCCAGCCGAAATACTACAAACCGGTGCTCGACCTCGTGCTGGCGGGTAAAGTCAAGATCGGTCCGTTCGCCAAGACGTTTCCCCTGGCCGAGATCAACACGGTTTTCGAAATGGTTCATGAACGCAAAATCCACCAGCGCCCCATAATGGTGCCCTGAGTTTTAAAATCGACCTTAAACTTAAAACCTAAATACCAGTTACCAGGAACTTGCCATGCACAAACTACTGACCGACAAACCCGGCGAAAAAATGCTGCTCCTCGGCAATGAAGCCATTGCCCGAGGAGCGATCGAGGCAGGCGTCGCCTTCGCGAGCACCTATCCCGGCACCCCCTCCTCGGAGCTTTCCCTCAATTTTTTCCAGATGTCACGCGAGAGTGATCTCTACTTCGAATACAGCACCAACGAAAAAGTCGCCATGGAAGTCTCCGCCGCCGCCGCCAATGCCGGCGTGAGGTCCATGTGTGTCATGAAGCATGTCGGTCTGAACGTTGCCGCCGACGCGCTGATGACCCTGGCCTATGTAGGCGTGAAAGGCGGCATGGTGGTGCTGACGGCCGACGACCCCTTCATGTTTTCCAGCCAGAACGAACAGGACAACCGCTATTACGCCAAACTCTCAGGACTTCCGATGCTCGAACCCTCTTCGGTGCAGGAAGCCAAGGAGATGGTGGCCTACGCGTTTGATCTTTCCGAAAAACTGAAGGAGCCCGTGCTCTTGCGAACCACCACCCGCATCAATCATTCCAGCGGCATCGTTAAACTGGGTAAAATCAGAGAACGGATCACCAAAGGCGATTTCATCAAGGACCCGTTGAACCTGGTGACGGTGCCGGCGGTCTCCCGCAAGCTGCACGTCAAACTGCTGAAGAATTACGACAGTGCAGTGCAGCTGGCCGAATCCTCGAATGCCAACTTCATCGAAGGCGACGGCAAATGGGGAATCGTCTGCAACGGTGTCAGTTATAACTATGTCAGCGACGCCGTCGAGGAACTTCAGATTGAAGACCGGGTGCGGGTGCTGAGGATCGGCTTCTCCCATCCCCTGCCGCCGAAGCTGATCAAAGATTTTCTGGGTCGATGCGAAAAGGTCCTGGTGGTCGAGGAAGGCGAACCCTACCTGGAGGAAGCCGTCAAGGCTCTGGCCCAGGAAGCAGGGTTGACGTTGCCCATCGCCGGCAAGGCGCCCGAACTGTTTTCCCGGCTTTACGAGTACAACCCGGCTCAGGTCAGGACCAAGATCGCCGCCTACTTTGGTGTACGCCACGAATCGCCGGCCGTTTCCGACCTCTCCGATGTGCCGGAAATCCCCCAGCGGCCGCCGACCCTGTGCGCCGGATGTTCGCACCGCGCCACGTTCTACGAAGTCCGCAAGGCGGCCGAAGGTTTGGAGACCATTTATCCAACCGATATCGGCTGCTACACGCTCGGCCTCCTGCCGCCGCTGTCATCGGCGGATTTTCTGATCTGCATGGGCTCCTCTGTAGGCACTTCGGGAGGGTTTTCGAAGGTCACGGACAAAAAAGTCATCGCCTTTATCGGCGATTCGACCTTTTTCCATTCCGGCATTCCCGGTTTGATCAACGCGGTGTTCAACAATCACAACTTCACCCTGGTCATCCTGGACAACGGTACCACGGCCATGACCGGTCACCAGCCGCACCCGGGCGTCGACATGCAGCAGCTCCGAATGGATGGCTTCGGACGGGTCTCGATCGAGGCGGTTGTACGGGCCATCGGGGTTGAGCACGTAACGCTCGTCAAACCCTACAAGGTCAAAAAGAGCATAGAGGCCATCCGGACGGCCATCGAGTTCGAAGGCGTCTCGGTGATCATCTCTCAGGAAACCTGCGCGCTGTATGCCAAGAGCCTCAAACTTGCGCAACGCAAACCGTTCCAGGTGACCGACAAATGCCGGAACCACCGCGACTGCATGGACAATCTCGCCTGCCCGGCTTTTTACGTCTGGAACGACCGCATAAAAATTGACCCGAACCTTTGCACGGGCTGCGCCGTCTGCGCACAGATCTGTCCGGAAAACGCCATTCTGCCGCTCAAGAAGAAAAAGGTCACGGCATGATGCTTGGTTATAATTTTTTCGGAGGAAAATTTACATGAAGACAACACGACTGATCATTGTCGCGGTCGGCGGACAGGGCAACCTTTTGGCCTCGAGCGTGTTGGGAGAAGCGGCCCTGATGGCCGACATTCCGCTGCAAATGAGTGAAATACACGGAATGGCTCAAAGAGGCGGGGTGGTGGAATCGGCGCTTATCTTCGGCAACGCCCGCAGCACGATAATCGCCGACGGCGAAGCCGATATCCTGGTCGGGTTCGAACCGGCCGAAACCCTGCGGGCCCTCAACAGGTGCAACACCGAAACCGTGGTGATCACCAATTTGGCACCGTTGATGCCCTTTACCGTCAACATCGGCAAGGGTGTCTATCCGGACTTGACGCAATTGCAGAATTTGATCCGCGCCAAGACGGCCAAATTGATCGCCTTCAATGCGGCCAAGCTGGCCGAGGAAGCCGGAAACCCTCTGGCCGTCAACATGGTTCTACTGGGGGCGTTGATAGAAACCGGCGTTTTGCCGCTCGAGACCGAACAGGTCAAGAAAGCCATGCAGCGCAAGACCAAACCGGCATTCCTGGCCTCCAACCTAAAGGCCTTTGAACTCGGCCATACTGCCGCCGCGAAGGCGGCTTGAGCCGACTTTGGGAAAAAACGTCGGCGAATCGATGGAGTCGGTTTTCACACAACATTCACGCATAGGGCTGTTGTTGAGTGGCGGAGTCCCGCCCCGGCAGCCGTCAGTCAAGAAGGAGGAGCGCCATGCCCTGGAACGATGCCTTTGAATGCATGCCGTTGGAAGAACTTCAAAAATTTCAGCTGGAAAAGCTGAAGGAGACTGTCGGCTGGGTGGCCGAGCGGATCCCCTTTTACCGGAAAAAGTTCGCCGAAATGGGTGTCACGGCCGAGAGCATCACCAGCCTCGAAGATGCGGCCAAACTGCCCATGACGCAGAAAACCGATCTGCGCGACAACTACCCCTTCGGCCTCTGCGCCGTTGCCCTCAAAGACGTCGTGCGGGTGCACGCCTCCTCGGGCACGACCGGCAAACCGATTACCGGACCTTACACGGCCGCGGACCTCGATCAGTGGAGCGAGTGCATGGCCAGAAACCTCTGGGCCGCCGGTGTTCGCAAGGAAGACATACTTCAGAATGCTTACGGGTATGGACTGTTTACCGGCGGCCTCGGTTTTCATCAAGGTGCTGCACCGATCGGCTGTACGGTCGTACCGACCAGCTCCGGGCTGACCGAGCGCCAGATCACGATCATGAAAGATTTCGGAACGACGGTACTCTGCTGCACGCCCTCCTATGCCCTGACCATTGCCGAAAGAGCCAGGGAACTCAAGGTCGATACGCGCTCCCTCGCACTGCGGGTGGGGGTCTTCGGAGCCGAGCCCTGGACGGCTCAGATGCGCCAGGAGATCGAAGAGCGGACGGGCATTAAAGCCCAGGAAGCATACGGTCTGACGGAACTGGGGGGTCCGGGAGTGGCCTTCGACTGCGAGGCCCAGGACGGACTGCACATCAATGAAGACCATTTTCTGGCCGAAATCGTCGATCCGCAGACACTTGAGCCGGTACCGCTGGGGGAGAAGGGCGAACTGCTCTTCACCGCCCTGCAGCGCCGGGCCATGCCGATGATCCGCTACCGTACCAAGGACATTACGCGACTGCACCGCGACAAATGCGCCTGCGGAAGAACGTTCATCAAAATGGACAAGGTGTTCGGACGGACCGACGACATGCTGATCATCAGCGGCGTTAACGTCTTTCCCTCCCAAATCGAGGCCCTGCTGCTCGACATCGAGGAAGTCGAACCCCAATACCGCCTGCTCGTTCGCAAGAAGGGATATCTGGACCAACTGGTGATACAGGTGGAGGGGAAGAAAGAAATCTACCAGGCCGGTCGTGAAAAGCGTTTCGAGGTCGAAGGTAAAATTGGTGCCCATATAAAGGGCAACATGGGCATCAGCGTCGAAGTCGAACTCGTCGAAGCCAAGGCCATTGCCCGCAGCGAGGGCAAGGCGTTGCGCGTCGTCGACGAACGACCCAAACAGCTCAGGTAGGGGCAGTTAAGCCGGTTTTGCCCGTTGGCCCGTTAAGCCGGTTGAGACCGGTAGGTTAACCCGTTCGCCCGTTTGCCCGTTTAGTCGGTTAGGTTTGTTAAGTCAGTTAGGTCAGTTGAGTCGGTTAAGCCTGTTATGACGGTTGTGACTGTTGAGCCGGTTTCGCCGGTGCTAACTCCCATCTTGTCGACTGAACCCATCAACTCAACCGGCTCAACGGGCTTAACGGGCCAACGAGCCAACGGGCCTAACGGGGAGGGAGGGACTCATGAATGAAAAAGACGCTTTTCGCCCGCAAAAGTTCGCCGTAGTGGGCGCCGGTCCTGTGGGATGCATCGTGGCGGCTTTTCTGGCCCGTCAGGGGCATGATGTCACCCTGTGCGACGTCATCCCCGAGTTGATCGAACCGGCCCTAAAAACGGGCATCGTCATCGAAGGGGCCGAAAATCTGCGGCAGACCGTTTCGAGGGTAACCACCAGCATCGACGATCTGGAGGCGGATCCGCCGGATGTGATTTTCATCACCGTAAAGGCCAACGCCAATGCCTTGATCGCCTCCGCCATCGAAGGCTTTCATCGTGAGGGTTTGTTTGTGGTCAGCTGGCAGAACGGCATCGACACCGAGAGGGTTTTTGCCGATGTCCTCGGCGACCAATCCGTCATGCGGGCCGTCGTCAACTACGGTTGCGGTCTGGCGGCACCAGGGCACGTGCGCATGCCGTTCCACCATCCACCGCACTACCTGCAGGAACTCGACCCGCAGTCCGCACCGGCCGCACGCGCCATTGCCGATGCGCTCACCGAGTGCGGTCTGGCGACTGCCCATACCGATCAGATTATTTCGATGGTCTGGCGCAAGGCCATCCTGAACGCCTGCATGAACCCGGTCTGTGCCGTGACCGGTTTGACCATGGCCCAGGCGATGACCGATCCGATCGTGTTTCCGATCGTCGACGCCCTGGTAAAAGAGTGCGTCAAGGTCGCCCGGGCCAACGAAATCGAGCTGGGTTGGAATTTTTATCCCCACGCCATCGACTACATGAGCAAGGCCGGTTCTCACAAGCCCTCGATGCTCATGGATATAGAGGCCAGGCGCCGGACAGAGATCGATTTTATAAATGGCAAGTTCGTCGCCTACGGGCTGCAGGCTGGTATTGAAACGCCTTTCAACATCACTCTGCAGGCGCTGGTAAAGGGACTGGAATCGCAATTTTGACGCAAAAGGCTCAACAGTCGTCGCTACAGCTGGTCGTGGGCACGGACGTGGGTTCGTCGCGCACGAAAGTCGCCGTCCTTGACCTGAAGCGAAACCTGCTCGGATTCGCCGTCAAGAAATCCGGCACCGACTTTTCGGCCACGGCCGGGGCCTGCCTGGAAGCGGCGCTCAAAATGGCCGACGCGGCACCCGAAGCGATTCTACGCGCGGTGTCGACCGGTTACGGCCGGAAAAATGTTCCCTTTGCCGATGACTCCCGCACCGAAATCGGTTGCCACGCCAAGGGCTGTTATCTGTATTTCCCGCAATCGATCACCATCATCGACATCGGCGGTCAGGACAACAAAGTCGTCAAACTCGATGATAAGGGCCTCCGCACAGGATTCAAGATGAACCGTAAATGCGCTGCCGGAACCGGTGCCTTCCTGGAAGAAATGTCGACGCGGCTCGACATCCCCTTGGAAGAAATGGACGGCCTGGCCCGTCGGTCCGAAAACATGGTCAAACTCGGCAGCTTCTGCACGGTGTTTTCCGCCACCGAAGTGCTCGAAAACATTCGGCGGGGCAAGCGGGTGACCGACATCGTCAAGGGGGTCTTCTACTCGGTTATCAAGCGGGTCCTCGAAATGGATTCGTTGACCGAGCACGTGGTCATGACCGGCGGGGTGGTGGAACACAACCCCTTTCTGGTCAAAATGACCGAAGAGATTCTGGGACGCAGAATTCTGGTACCGGAACACCCGCAGCTCACCGGTGCCATCGGCGCGGCGCTGTACGCCATAGAAGCGGTTGGGCCGGTTTAGCCGGTTGAGCCCGTTTAGCCGGTTTGCCGGTGAGGGAAAAAGACGGGTGTCAGCCTGAAATACAAATTTGTTTCCGCCAATAAATTGTGTTTTCTGCACTTTCGGTGACAATCACGCCTGCGGCGTAACAGTTTTAGGGAATCGCGTGTACAGTTTAAGTATAGTGATTCCGCGAAACACCACCGATGTCCCTTGAACTTGCGGGTGGGGCACTGGCCTAAACGGGTCTAACGGGCTCAACCGGCTCAACCGATACGGAAAGGAATAGACATGGCCGAAGAGAAAAAGATCCTGCGCAAACCGATAAAGGCTTCCAAGGAAATGGGCCGCATCATGGCCGAATATTTTTACGAGTTGAATGAGGCGTCGAAGACGCGCAGTCGCAAGATCGCCTGGTGTACGAGTGTGGGGCCGGCCGAAATCCTGCGCTCCATGGGCTTTCTGGTTCATTTCCCCGAAAACCACGGGGCGATGCTCGGTGCGACGCGCGCGGCGACGGACATGATTCCAGTGGCCAATGCCATGGGGTATTCGCCGGACATCTGTTCCTACCTGACCGCCGACGTGGGGGCCTATTTGAAGGGCTTCACGCCGCTCTCCAGGGCCTACCCGGGCATCGAAGCCGTCCCCCGGCCCGATGTGCTGGTTTACAACACCAACCAGTGTCGAGACGTGCAGGACTGGTTCGCCTGGTATGCCCGGGAGTTTAAAGTTCCGCTGCTCGGCATCCACACCCATCGCGGCATCGGGGAGGTTTCCGAAAAGCACGTCGATTCGATCGCCAGACAGATGGAGGCTCTCATCCCACCGTTGGAAGATATCTCCGGCAACGCTTTCGACATGGAAGAACTGAAACGGGTCCTGGGCCTGTCACGCCAGTGTTCGGACCTGTGGAAACAGGTCCTCGACACCGCCGCCACCCTTCCCTCGCCCTTGACGTTTTACGACGGTACCATCCATATGGGACCGGCGGTCGTGCTGCGCGGAACCCAGGCGGCAGTCGATTACTACAAGCTCCTGCTGGCGGAAATGAAAGAACGCATCGCCAACCAGGAGGCCGCAGTCGAGGGCGAACGCTTTCGGATCTACTGGGAAGGCATGCCGGTTTGGGGCCGTCTCAGCACCCACTCGAAAATGTTTGCCGAACTGAACACCTGCGTATTGGCATCGACCTATTGCAACAGCTGGATATTCAAAGCCTTCGATCCCGACGACCCGTTCAGAAGCATGGCGCGGGCCTATACCGAACTTTTCATCACACGCGCCGATGAGGCCAAGGAACACTACATCAAGGATATGCTGGCTTTTTTCAAGGTGGACGGGATCATCTACCACGATGCCAAGACCTGTCCCAACAACTCCAACTGCCGCTACGGCATGCCTCAGCGCATGGAAGAAATTACCGGCATACCGAGTCTGATCATCAACGGTGACCTCAACGACATGCGACTGGTGTCGGACGAACAAACCAAGACCAATGTCGAAGCGTTTATCGAGCAGCTCGAAGACAGAGAGGCCTGACAATTATTCCTAAATGGTCCTCGGCGGCTCTCAAGGACTATGGCCGTTTAACACGAAAATAGATTTTCATGCACCGAAGCGGCCCGAAGGGTCATGAGTCTTTAGTACGAAAATATGGTGGGTACCTCCGCCCGAATAAGCAGTTGCGAAAGACGACTGAAACTCGCCGCCAACGGGCTCTAAGCCCTGACCAGTCGCATCTTCTAATAATGAGTTCGGATGCAGCTTGAAGATCGTGCTTACCGAGCGGCATCGACATAGGGTCCGGTCTAAGAGCCCGTAAGCGACTTAGAACAGTCAGCCGCTTTTCGCAACTGCTTATTCGGGCTCCGGCGCATCAATTCATGCA
>JARROL010000083.1:0-9234 GCA_037383965.1 Desulfobacterales bacterium
TTCGAAGGCTGTAAAGTAGAAAAACAGATTGATTATCCGTAGATATAGTTTAAGCGGCCTTTAGGGCGTCTGCGTTTTAAATTCGGCCAGGTAATCTTCCCACTCCATCGGTAGCAGTTGTTTCTTCTTGTTGTTACACGACTTGCAGGCCACTACCAAATTGCCTTTGGTGCTGCGGCCGCCGCGCGCAATCGGGACGATATGGTCCATCGTCAGTCTGTCGGATGGTGTTATACGGTTGCAATAGTGGCAGACACACTTGGCCAGGCGCCGTTTCCACCATTGACTTGCTCTTATTTCGCGAGCTTTGCGGCGCTCGCGGCGAATCTGCGCCTCATCCAGATCGTAAGCATACGGCTGGTTCATCATGCTGTCACCATTCTGCTTCCGATACACTATCCATCCGGTCAACGCGTCTGCTTCTGATGCCGGGCAATGGCTTCGGTCACGTAGGGAAGGATGTGTTCTACCACCCGTGCATATCCGTCTGCCGTCGGATGAATCCCGTCGGACTGGTTCATCTTGGGGACCCCGGCAACACCTTCGAGAAAAAACGGAATCAAAATAACATCGTTATCGCCACCCACATCGGTATAGACATCCGCAAACATCTTGCTGTACGCCGGGCCCAGGTTGGGAAACATTTTCATGCCTGCCAGCACGACGACGATGCCCTTGGCCGTAAAGGCATCGACCATTTCCCGGATGTTGCGTCGGATCAACTCGGGATCAAGACCGCGCAGTCCGTCATTCGCACCGGTCTCAAGTATAATGATATCCGGTTTCAAGCGCAACACCCACTCCATTCTGGAACGGGCACCGCTGCTCGTCTCTGCGCTGATGCCGGCGTTGACGACCCGGTAGTCGTATCCTTTGTCTCGAAGTGCCTTTTGCAGCAGCACCGGATAGGTGTTTTCTTCCGATACACCCAAACCCTCCGTCAGGCTGTCACCCATGGCGACAATGGTGCCGGTAGCCTGCATTTCCGGCGTCGCGCTCGTCGGTTCTTCCTCTTCCTTCCCGCATGCCGCCGCCAGAATAAGACAGGAGCAGATCACCACCTGAATGATGGCTTTATTCATTGGTCTGTTCCCTGAGAAATGCAACCGGCCGTTTCCGCAACGTCGTCCACGAAGGCAGCAGGCCGCTGATGGTTACCAGCAGCGTCGCGATAGCGATCATCAAAAAGCCAGCTCCGGTAATCGGTTTAAACGTAATATCAAACACTTTTGTGATGATGATCCAGCTCGCAGCCTGGGAAATCACCATGGCGAGAAGGCCACTGAGACCCCCGAGGATTAAATTTTCCAGGCCGAACACCTTGAACACAAAAGCCGATCTGGCGCCTAGAACTTGATAATAAACCGCTTCTCGTGTTCTGGCCAGACGGGTGGCAAGCACCGAACTGACTGTGATCAGCAAGCCGACCAGAATGCCGAAGGCCGTAAAAAATCGGATGGTGTTGGACAGCTTGCGGGAAATCCCGGCGAAAGTTGTGATCGTCTCCGTCATATCGATCACACTGATGTTGGGAAATTTTTCGACGATCGTGTTTTGAATGCCGGCGATCCGGCTCTTGTCCACCCGTACAGCCGTGAAAATTGTCTGCGGTGCATCCTTCAGGGTGTCTTCCTGAAACACGAAATAGAAAAAGGGTTTGAGGGAATCCTTGGTCCGCGTCCTTATACTTGAAATTCTCGCCTCCAATGGAATACCCTGGATCCGGAAGACGATCCGGTCGCCGATTTTCAAGTCGTGCATTTTTACCACCGTGTCCAAAACCGATACCTGAACGTCGTTCCAGTCCGATCTAAACAGGCTGCTGCCGGTTTTGACAATTTCGTCGTCAAGCAAATCATTGCGATACGTCAGATTGAAGGTGCGGGCCAGATTGTCGCCTCGGCGTCTTTGCCTTTCCTTGCCGCGATCGATGTTGTCGCCGTTGATTGAGAGAATCTTGGCACGGATGATCGGGAAATAGCGCGTATCGATCCCCAGCGCCCTGTCGAAGCCCGCCTGCTGATCCGGTTGGATGTCCACGAAAAAGAGGTTCGGTGCATCGGGCGGATAGGATTGGACGTAATCCCGGTCCAGGTTCGTCTCTACCCCGTAAATGGTGAAAACCACGGCCAGAGAAGCGGTCAGGGTGATGATGATCGGCCGTGTGGCATTGCGCGGTCGGAAAAGGCCTTTCAATGCCTGGCGCAGGATCAGCGTTTTAACGGGCAGGCGACGCAATATCAGCAGGATGACATGCGTAAAAACAGCCGTCATCGAGATGAACCCGAACGTTGAGGCGACAAAGAGCAATCCGTTGCTCACAACCTGCAGTTGCCATAACACCATACCGGTGAACAAGGTGCTGATAAACAGCAAGGTGGCATAATAGGGAAGACCGCCCGGTGATTGGTTGTCGTCTTTTCTGAAAATGTCGGCCGGCTTGATGTCCCTGAGGCGGTACAATGGTAAACATGCGAAGAGAGCCACCCCGACAATGCCCATGCAAAATCCCTCCAATATGCCGGTCCAGGAAAGGGACACACCGATCTGCTGCGGGATGAGACCGGAGATGAGTGCGGGAATCATCTTTTGGGCCACCAGTCCAAGGACGAGACCGAGTCCTGTCCCGATCAAACTGATAAACAGCAGGCTGAAGATGAAATGGATCAAAATGAAGCGGCTGGAAGCACCGACTGTTTTCATGACGGCGATGGTCTTTTCCTTTTCCTTCAGGTAAGCGGTCAGTGTCGTGTAAACGCCGATACCGGCCAACAACAGAGTAAAGATACCGATCAGGTTAAGGAAGAAGATAAAGTTGTCGAAAAAGCGTTTCACTCCCGACGGTGCGGTTCGATACGTATCCACGCGTTCCTGAACCGGATCTGCAGCCGCCGTGAGCCGGTCGGCCAATCGGGTTAGGTCCCCGGCATCGGCGACTTTTATCAGCACCTTGTACCTGACGCGGCTCCCTTTCCCAATCAGATCGATGCGCTCGAGATCGGCGGTCGATGCAAAAACCCGTGGTCCGAATGCAAACGCATTCAATGGTCGATCAGGTTCCTTTAGCACGACGTCGGCAATGGTCAAGGTAGCCCGTCCAATGGACAGTGAATCCCCTACCCGTAGTCCCAGTCGCTCCAGAAAAATGGGCGCGACGACAATGCGGCCGGGAAGCAGTACTTCGCTTAAGGAGCGCCCGGAAGTCAGTTCGCAGCGGCCGTAGAACGGGTAGCCTTTCGACACCACCTTGATATTCGATAGCAGCGAACCGTCGCCTGACGCCGTTCGGGCGACGGAGTAGAACTCATAGATTCGGGCACTTTCAATCGAGCGCGCGTTTTCCATCTCTTCAATTGCTTGAACCAGTCCGGGAGACAGCACTTGGCGGGACCGCACGATGATATCTGCCGCACTCAATTCACGGGCATCTTTCATAAGGGTGGCGTTGACACTATCGGAAAATCCATTTACCGCCACAAGTGTGACCATGGCAATCGACACGCACAGTGCAAAAACAATCGCCTGGCTGCGGGTGCGGTTCACATCACGCAGAATGAATTTCAGTTTTGACATTGTTTAGAGGCCCTTGTTTGACGCCGTTGATGCGTCCGTCATCGAGCAGAATAATGCGGTCAGCCAGGGCGGCAATTTCCCGATTGTGCGTCACCATAATCAGCGTTGTCCTTTCTTCCCGGTGAAACTCCAAAAGCAGATTTAAAATGGACCGTCCGTTTTTGGAATCCAGGTTTCCGGTCGGTTCATCGGCAAATATGATCTTGGGGAGATTGATGAGCGCCCGGCAGATGGCCACGCGCTGCATCTCACCCCCGGAGAGTTGGTGTGGAAAATTGGTCTCCCTGTGAGACAGGCCGACCCGCTGCAAGAGCGCCCTGGCTCTTTCGGCGGCCATGCGATCGTGGTTGAGTTCGGCCGGAAACATGACATTCTCTAAAGCCGTTAGCGAAGGCACGAGGTGGAAAGCTTGAAAAACGAACCCGAAAAACTGGTTTCGCATCGGGGCCAATTCGTCTTCGGTGGCATCGGTGATATCTCGACCATCGACGATAATTCTGCCGGCCGACGGCTTGTCCAGTCCGGACAGGAGGCTGAGTAAGGTTGTCTTTCCGCTGCCGCTTTGTCCTTCTACGACCAAAAACTCTCCGTAAGTGACCGCCAGCGATATGTTCTTCAGAACCGATACCTTGCGCTCGTCGATCGTATATGTCTTGCTGATATTATCGGCTTCAACGATAGTCAATGGGCACGTCTCCTCCCACCACCGCCGGTACTTTCTGATTAGACACCTGCAGTTGCATAAAATGTTGCCGGCTAATTTCTCACGGTATTATCCGTTAAATTGACAAAATAAATTGCAATGTAAGCATGTCGACGAAAGGGATCAAGCTGATCTGTTCGATTCCGAACAGATCGGTCAACAAGGGTCTCAGAACGGAAACTGGCTTGAATTCGGATGGGGACGGATCACTTTTTCCGCTTGCCGGACAGCGCCACCTTCAACTTTTCACCAAGAGGGCTCAAGGTCTTCGGAGGCCCACCGGCATACTTCTGCCAGTCCTCGACCGCGTCGCCGTGTCCTGGTGCGAGGGTCACTTTACGGTTCTGACGATCGACCGAGTCGATGACGACTGCAATGGAGCTGCCGATTTTTAAGTTGTCGTAAACGTTTAGATCGGTCGCCTGGCCTATCTTGGATTTGGGCAGGAGTCCGGTAACACCGGGCTCGAGAGTGATGAAATAGCCGAAGTTTTCCTTCTTTTCGACAACACCTGTAACGCTGCGGCCTATGGGGTACTTTTCGGGCACCTCGGCCCACGGATCGCCTTCAGTATCACGGATACTCAAGGAGACTCTTCTGTTTTCGCCATCGATCGTCTTGACCATGACGGTCACCGGTTCTCCGGGTGTGACGATATCTGACGGCGTTTGAACCCTTTTAACGAAACTCATTTCACTGATGTGAACCAGCCCCTCGATTCCGGGAGCGATTTCGACGAAAGCCCCGAAAGGAGCACAACGGGTGACTTTGCCTTTGACGATGTCCCCCGGCTCAAACCTGTTGAAGACGTCTGCCCAGGGGTCTCCCGTCACCTGCTTGACGGACAGCGAAATTTTCTCTCGTGCGCTGCCCTCTTGGGCATCGATGCTGAGGACCTTTACCTGAACCCGATCGCCTAGCCTTACGGCTTCTTCAGGTTTCTCGACCCGTGACCAGCTCAGCTCCGAGATGTGCACCATGCCCTCCAACCCTGGAATCAATTCCACGAATGCTCCGTAAGGCATAAGACGGGTGACGGTGCCGGTGAGCACGGTGCCGGTTGTCAGTGTGGTAAAAAAGGCTTCCCGCGCTTTCCGCTGCTCGTGTTCCAGAATTTTACGCCGGGAAAGGACGATGTTGCGTCCCTTGTCTTCGAACTGAGTGATTACAAAGAGCAAGGTCTCCCCCACATAGTTTTCCGGTGTGTCGACGAATTTGACATCCATCTGGCTGATCGGGCAAAATGCCGTACGCTGCATCACGGCAATGCGAAATCCGCCCTTGCAGGTTTCTGTCACCCGCCCCTCGACCGGAATCCGGTTGCGAAATGCATCCGTCAACAGCTGCATACCGCCGACACCCGATAATGCCCGGGAAAGCCGGATCTCGCCCTCGTCAGCAGCGATGACGAAAAGCTCGAGCCGGTCTCCGACGCCGTATGGCAGATGGCCCTCGTCATCCAGTAGTTCCTTTTTATCCACAACCCCGTCGATCTTTGTTCCGGTGTCGACAAAGACTGTCTCCGAGCCGAAGGCGATAATCTTGCCGTTGATCTTATCGCCTACCTGAACACTCCCAGCGATATCCCCGCCGTAGGCCTCAAGAAGTGCACCGAAGTCTTCGCTGTTGGTTGCTTTGTCGTTATCATCCTCGAAACTGTTCTCATCTTTCATGTGACTACTCCCGTAATGGTCGCATTTTAAGGCCCCGGCAAAAAATAATTCCACAACTTGCTGGTCTTTTGGATCGTCTACTGTGTTACATCCACCGACACGTGTCTCGATATGCGCCGCTGGATGTGCCTTGTAGACGAACCCAAATCCAGCGCAATCTTGTAGAATTATTTCTTACCCAGACCCAGACCGTCTGAAGTCGTAAAACGCCATATAATAAGTAAAAATAAACCGTGCACAGGTCAAGTAAATTCGCTTTTCTACGGCTGATAGCGGCCGACTGGCTGAATAACCGATTGACAGGCAACCGGCAAGTACTGTAAATCGCGGGAAATCAACACAAAAAGGTACGGGTACCCAACGGAGGTGCTGTTAAGGGATGCGAAAAGACTACTTGATGGAAAGCGATGAAGAAGCCCTTCGCTTGGACCTGAAAACCGATCCCCGTTTGGTCGAAGCCCAGGCTCTCTGGTCCGGCATCACCGCCGGTATGCGGGTTGCCGATCTGGGCTGTGGATCGGGCAAAACGACCTTTATCCTCAACCGGCTGTCCCAGCCGGGTGCCGAGACTATCGGTGTCGACATCGCTCCACAGCGCGTCCGCTTCGCACAATCCAAATACAGCGCCACTGGCCTGAGCTTCCGTCAAATGGACATCCGGAAACCGCTTGAAACACTCGGCCGATTCGATCTGGTCTGGATCCGCTTCGTCCTGGAATACTATCGCACCGAGAGTTTCGAGATTGTGAAAAACATCTCTCAAATTGTTGAGCCCGGCGGTATTCTTTGCTTGATCGATCTCGATCACAATTGCTTGAACCACTACGGTCTGACACCTCGACTCGAAACCGCCTTGGCGGGCGTCATGCAAGCCCTTGAAAAAGTGGCCGGTTTCGACCCTTATGCCGGACGTAAACTCTATGCCTATCTTTATGATCTCGGATTCGGCGACATCGCGGTCGACATGATGCCGCACCACTTGATTTACGGCGAACTCAAAGAAGCCGATGCCTTTAACTGGACAAAGAAGGTGGAAATCGCCGCCCGAAACTCGGGGTATCCTTTCGACGAATACGAGAGGGGCTTCGAGGGATTCAGATCGGAATTCGAACAGGCATTTGTCAACACCCCGCGCCGATTCACCTACACACCGGTCATCACCTGTCGGGGCCGCCGTCCGGCATAATTCTATTGGACATGCTTCAACAGCCGCTCCAGGTAACGGAAATAGGGATCCGAAAATCGGGTGTTCATGATCCACATGTTGTAAATTTTTTCATAAGGCAGCTGGATGGCCTCAGCGAAGGAAACCGGATTGACCAGAACCGTTAGTTCTTCGAAAGGAAATTTTTCATTTAACTTGAAGATCACTTTCTTGAAAATATCACCGGTCAGTTTTTCCGGGTCCACGACGATGAACTTGATGCAATTGGTCAGGTTCGACAGATTTAAACCGAAATCGGTAATGTTGACCACGATGATTGCCTTGAGCAGGCCATCGGCCTTTAGCGCAAAAAGATGCTTCTCCTTCTTGAAACCGAGTCGCCGGTATTCCTCTTCGAGTCCCGTTCGGCCGCTCCGGTCCGGATCCAGGCCGAGGGCCTTTAACATGAGTCCACCGGAGTCGTATTCGTATAAATCCTGAAGGTCGGCGAGATCGTCCGGTTGCGCCGGATTCAACTCCCACGGACCGGTAATCGCCGGGGCCGGTCCGGGCGCCACGGGAAGGTGAACATACGCAAACGCGTCGACCGAGCAACATTTTGGGTTGTCGATCTGTTGACAAGCACCGCCGAAGACCCGACTGGGGAATCGATTGTTCGGCCGGTAATACATCATCACATGTTTTAAATGAATAGAATTGAGATGGTAGGAGTCGTTGATGAAGTGGCCGATCTGCTTTAAAACAATCAGACCGGCTTTGTTCAGGGCCGATTTCTTGGCTGCGTGATGGTGGATCAGCCAGGTATCTTCGTAAAAGCGAACCATGGCCATGTGGCCGAGGATGTTGCCTTTCTCTTGGTAGATAAAATGCCGGGCAATGCTGGGGCTTTGGGTGTAGAGCTTTTCATAGACGTTCTTGATGCGATCTTTGTTGGCTTCGATATACGCGTATTTATCCGGATAAATGAACCCGGATTCGAAAAAGAACCCCCAGAGCGCATCCAGGTCGACCGTGTTGCAAATATACGAATAGCGGTTGTTGGCCTGGTGCAGGAGGGACAGGAGCTTGACGTTGTTCTCCGTGTCCATGTCGACAATCGCCAACCCGCATTTGACCCAGACACCCTCTTTTCCCTCTTTGCAGACCCTTCGGTAGACGACCTGGGCCTTGCAGTGGACCGATACATTGTTGGAAAACCGCACGTCCACTTCAGGTATGGTCAAACCGGCCAAGAGTTGGGCGTCTAATTCATCTTCTTCCACCGAAAAGCCGGAACCAGACAGATCCACGACTTTGAGTGACAGCGGTTTCTTGCTCAAGGGGTGGGTAAAGTAAATATCCGGCGACGGGTTGATTTCAAGGCGCTCGCTGCGAAATTCTTTATGCCTGTAACGATGGATGGCCCGATTGATCGGCTCCAGCACATAATGCATGGTGGCGTTGCACCGGCAGTAGCGAAGTATTTTACACTCGCCCGAATAATATGTGTCGGCACCACCGGAGAGAATGACGCTGACCGAGCTTTCGGGATTGATCCATTCGAAGGTCTGGTGAGCACCGGCCTCCAGTTCCACCCGAAAAGCGACGGCGTTGAAATCGAGCAGGCGGCCGCGGAAAAGCGAACTGCTTTGAACCATCTGCACATCGACGTTTCGGCCGGTGTACCGACGCATTTTCCGGTTGCTGATTTGATGGCAGCTCTCCGGCAGGCGCAGGCTGATGCCGGTTTGATTCATAGAAATGATATCCGCCTCGGCCCGAATCAGCTTTTGGCCGTCGGGGATCAGGATTGAATCGAAAACGAAAGTGTGGAGCCTGCTGATAGACCGGTCTTCTTGCGACCACTGCAGGTCGAGCCGCTCCCCTTGGCACGGCAGAGGCTTTAGCGCCAAGGTGATCGTTCTGTTAAAGCGGGTATGCTTGAATTTTAGGCGGACGGTGCGATTTGAAAAATTGATGAAATTAAGCTTGTTGACCAGATACGACCTGGTCAGAGTTACCTGAGTTAGGTCAATGGTCTTTGTGGTCGCCGTTTCGACAACCCGGGGGATCGAGCCAGTTTTCCTCTGATCAGTCCTCCCACTTCTGCATCGAGTACCGGTACTGTTTCGAGGGGCGGG
>JARROL010000084.1:0-13139 GCA_037383965.1 Desulfobacterales bacterium
TGTTTCGGTGGAGCGCAGTTCTTTTTGGTCGAGCGTTTCAAATACGCTGCTGAAAATTTCTCAAAACCGTTGAACAGCGGGAACCCGGTGACGTCCTCACCGGCAAAACGATCCATGGATTCCACCAAGGCAGCGATTTTGAAGTCCCGAAGCCTTCCTCCCGTCAAGCGCGGGCCGGGTTTTAGGCTGCCGTAAATCGTGGCATTTAAGGCCGGATCCGTTAAAAGCTCGCCGACCCGCGGCCGCGCGCTCTTCCAGTCTGTTGCCAGCTGGTGGGAGAGACGCCGGTATTCATCCAGGTGGGCTAAATGCGGTTCGGTTAGCTTGGGCAGAATTTCCAGGTCCGGAAGGGCGACATTTTTCATCAGGCGGTAGAAAACCGCCGGCCCGGCGACTTTTTTCTCCATAAATAAAAAACCGATCAGCTCGGGGACTGCATCGTAAAGATTTTTACGCCAGAAGTCTTCGGCCACCTCCTGATAGTAGACCGTCGGATCGGCCATCAGTTCGGTGTCGTAGAAAGTGCCGGTTTCAAAAGCGTGTTCGTGCAACAGTCTCTGACAGAAACCGTGAATGGTCAATATGGCCGCCCGGTCGAAATCCGCCAACACACCGTCGAGCCGCTTTGCGGCGGCGTCCGGGTCCTGCAGAGTGGAGATCAAACGGTGGATGAAGGGATCACGACTGTCGCCCCGTAATAGGCCCTGCCGTGCCTGGATCAGTTTACTCCGAATGCGGGTTTTCAACTCCTCTGTGGCGGCCGTCGTATAGGTTACCACCAGGATCTGTTCCACCTCGAGTTCCTGCTCGAGGACAAGCCGCACAAACAGGCCGGCTAAGGTATACGTCTTGCCGGTCCCGGCGCTGGCCTCGATAAGGGTCGTACCGGTAAGGGGTGTTTTAATTGCATCAAACGGTTCCATAAACTGTGACGCCCGGTGCAGGAGTTGACCTCAACATAAGGCTGAAAGGTTTTGGAAGCGGCTATTCAGTCCCAATGGGCTCGATGGACAAACCAACGAGCAGGGACCGATGGATCTGACGCCGCAAGACGAGCGCATTACCGGCATTCATATCACATTCGGGCGTCGGCAGAAACGATCCTTTACGGCCGAAGACGATATCGACCACTCGGTCCGTGGTTTGCGAAAACCGGCCGCCTGTGGTACACACCTCCATCCATTTGAGCCAAAGACGGTGGTGGACCTGAGTTCTTCGATTCTCAATTTCGTCATTGAATCTATGAATCGATGGACTTCTTCGGCCGGCGTTTTAACGAAATTCGGCAGCCACAGGTATTCCAAGGAGACTCATGTTTTCCGGTATCCAAGAAATCTTGCTGATACTTCTTATCGTGCTGGTCATCGTTTTTTTGCCGCGCATAACCGATCGCAGACAAACACCTGTTGCCAATGGTCGGGGCAGACGCCGCCCTTATCTGAAAATTTCCGGTCCCTTGCGGTTGGCCATTCTGGGCTCGATCGCCTGGCTTTTCCTGGCGGCGGTCCATTTTGAACCCTGGCATCGGAATCTCCTCCCCTACCTTTACGCCGGTGCCGGTCCGGTGGGCCTCTTCTGGGGCATTCTCTGGATTGCCGCCGGTTTTCGCAAACACCGCAAAAAACCGCGCGCCTGAACCCCGGACGGCACAGGCCGGCCCCGGTATCTTTCCATCCCAGGCTGCAGACCTATAAGAGCAGAGGTGATCGTAAGGATGAATTTTTCGTGCAGCAGTTGTCACAAGACCTACACCATTCCCGATGGCAATCTTCCATCCACAAAAAAGTTGGCTTTTCCCTGCCCGGATTGTGGTCATCGCATCGAGCTCAACCTGGGCGATAACGCCTACGGCAATGCAGCGACGGCTGAGAAAACCAGTGGTGCGGCAGCGCCGACATCGGCGCCGGCGGATGACCAGCAAACCGCCGAAAAACTCAAAAAAAGGATCTTATCTAATCTGAGCGGTCTGCCGTCCCTACCTCAAATTGTCTTCAAGGCCCATGAAATCATGGAAGATCCCAGTTCGAGTGCCAGTAAGGTGGCCGATTTGATAGAGACAGACCAGGCGATCGCGGCCAAGGTGTTGAAAATGGCCAACTCGGCCTACTACGGTATGAGCGGCAAAATCTCCTCGATACAACATGCAGCGGTCACTTTGGGTGACAAGGCCTTAGGCGAACTGATCACACTGGCCGGCACCTCGAGTCTGCTGGGCAACAAGCTGTACGGTTACGCAATGGACTCAGGAGAACTGTGGCGCCACTCTATAACGGTCGCTTTCGGATCGAAAATAATGGCCCAGCGACACATGCCGCAATTGGAAAACGACGCCTTTTCAGTCGGGCTCATCCACGATGTCGGCAAACTGGTGCTCGACCGACCGGTGCTGAACCGCAAAAGCCTGTTCGACGAATTTATGGCTGCCGGCGACAAGACCTTCCTGAGCGCGGAAAATCGGATTCTCGGCTTCGATCACGCCGACATCGGCTATGACATCTGTCGGCAGTGGCAGATACCGGACACGCTTGCCAAAGCGATCCTTTATCACCATCGCCCAAGCGCCGCAGCGGATGACGACCTCGTTTCTATCGTATCCATGGCCGACACCATCGCCAACATGGCTGCCGCCATGAACTTGGTCGGCCGCATCGAGAGCGGCATCGATGCGGTCATGTACATGGTGGATGACACTGTTATGGAGCGTCTGGCGCTTGGGGAGAAGGATCTCGGCGTCATCATGGAAGCCGCCTTGGACGCGGTGGAAAAAATCATGCTTGAAATAGCCCCCACCTGACACAGACCCTCAGGGCAATTCTTCGACGTGCCGCAACAGAGGTGCAACGATCTTTTCCGCCAACCCTGCGAATTGATCGTCGATCGGATCACTGCTGCCAAAACACAACCGGTAGTATAGATCTTCCGACACGCCTCCCTGGAAATCGGTGCCGACCCATTTTTTTCGGACCATATCGATGGCGGCATTCTCCGGTTTACCGCTTTCAACCGTCAACTTCAGGAAGTGCAGCGATAAATCGGGAAAAAAGTGCAACGGCCGGCATAGGCCTTCCTTAAAGGTCTCGAGAATTTCACTCAGAATCGCATCCGGCCGGTCAACCGGTCGGATGCGGGCAATACCGTCGGCGCCCACCAGGGTGGTCACAGGAGCGCGGCCGTTCAAGAGAGATCCGCACAAGACGAGATGATAAATCCAGGCCGAGAGGTAATCCTTGGCTCGGCGCCGTGCGAAACGCATCTGGATGCGCCCCTGAGGGTACAGTCCCCCGAGGGTTCCCGTCAGGCGAATACCGGACAAGGTCAGATCGACGGGAAGCGCTTCGGCATTTTTACCCGCGATGATCTCCAGGAGTTTCGCGGCAAAGGCCTCGGTCTGTTTTTCCAGGACTCCGTAGAACAGCCGGCCGATGTTTCCTTGCGGCAGATCTCCTTTGGCCCGCTGGACCTGGAAATGGTCGGCCAGGTCATGACCTGAAAGCCGGGCCTCGATCAAATCTTGACGGATACGGTAACCGCTCAGGGGGTCGAGACTGAAGTTCTCCTTGTCCTGGGGCAGAATATCTTTATCTGTGAGAAGGATGCCGAGGCGCTGCTCGACCAGAAAGCGGGCCGGCTGAGCGTAGAATCGGCACAACTGCGCCAAGCGCAGGGTTTGCCATTCCAGTGGCGGGGGTGCCAGCGGAACTTCGAAAAATGACTGCGGGCCGTCAGCAACGGCGGCACCGGCGGCAGCCATAAAATTTTCGAACGAATAGCTGAAAAGCTCCGGATCGCTGTCGTTAAAGTAACGCGGCGAGTAAGCCTGCAACGGATGCCGGACCACCAGGTCCACCGCCGGAATGCCGTAGCAGTCTTCGATCGTATCGATCAGCTCGCTGACGATCACCGAGGGAGGGATGTCGCTGTTGTCCTGCACACTCTGCCCCACATAGCTGATATAAAAAACCCGGGCGGCGGATACCAGTGCTTCCAGAAAAAGGTACTTGTCGTCCCTGCGCCGCGACCTGTCACCGGGTCTCGGAAATCGGGCCATGAGATCAAATCCCAATGGGGTGTTCTCCCTCGGGAAGGCCGCAGTATTCATGCCGATCAGACAAACGACCTCAAATGGAATGCTGCGCATGGGGAGCATCGCGCAGAAAGTCACGCCACTTGAGATAAATCCACCGCCGGCGTGGGAGCGCTCGAGGGTATTTTCGAGATGGGTGCGCACCACCTCCAGTTCGAGCGGCTCCGCAAAACCGGCCCGTTCTTCGAGGCAACCGAAATTTTCGATGCTGCGGCGCAGTTGCTGCACTTCCTGTTCGTCATCCTCGTCGACGGCGATGAAGCGCTCCAACAAATCGATGAAGACATCCCGCCAAGCTGCGGGCGGCGCGGACTGTTCGAGTCGCTCCGACCACTCGAAAAGCTGTTGGAGAAACGCGATAAACCGGCCGAGGACCAGGGCCTCGCTGCCTTCAATGTGATCGTAGGGCAGGATGCCGTCGAACATTCTGCGGTCGTTGCCGGGCATGGCGTAGCCCAGCAACAGCCTGTCGATGCCTGCCTGCCAGGTGTTTTCGGCCAGACCGGGCAAACCGATCCGCATCCGCCCCGCGGCATCGCGCCCCCAACGAATGTTCACGTCGCGAACCCAGCGCGCGATCGATGTCAGATCGGCCGCCGTCAGATCGAAGCGTTCCTTGATGCCCGGCAATTCGAGTAAACCGAGTACGCGTGTTGCTTCGAACCGACTGCCCTTCAGATCAAGCAGAGACAAAAAACTCCGCAGCACTCCCTTGTTGCTTCCGGCGCCTTGGTCGGCAATGCTGTAAGGGATCTTTTGCCCGGCACCGGTCTGGGTGTCGAAAACGGCGCGGATATAAGGCGTGTATGTGACGATGTCCGGTGCCATCACGATGACATCACGGGGCCGAAGATCCGGGTGTTCTTCGAACATGGCCAACAGGCGATCGTGGAGCACTTCGATTTCGCGCAGCGGACCGTGGCAGGCATGAATCTGGATCGAGGCGTCGACCGCGGTGGAGCCGTTGTCCCCGATAATGATGTGATCCGTCTGTTGCGAATCCGAATGGTCACGCAGGTAAAAGATGTCCGCCTGAAGACTGGACAACAGGTTGTGTTCATCGACCGGCACGAAGCAGTCCTCGATATGCGCTTCGGTGGCGCTGATCGAGACGAGAAATTCTTTTCCCAAACCGCCCAGGGATGCCAGAAGCGGATGGCCCTGCTCCATGTGCAGCGCGTCCGCGTCGACTGCACCCCGGGCGATCTTGCGGGTCAGTCTGTGCATGGCGCGCCGGCTCAGGATATCGGCCCAGTATTCCCGGCAGGGGTTCAGGAGGAAGAGATAGACCGGGTTGATTCGTGCGAGCCCGGCAAGGGCCTGAAGGTGAAAGGGCGGCAGGTAAGAAATGCCGAAGACCGAGATGCGGGACGGCAGACCGGCGGCTGCGGCCGCACGCGTGTCGAGTCGCAGCAAGAGATTTCTGTGAAGGCGGGCCCGGTGAACCGTCTCCTTGCCCCGCGAGAGGTCGCGCCACAGTTCGGCCTGCCAAAGATTGTCGGAGCCATCACCCCCCTGCCCCTCTTCCCACTGCAATATCAGTTCCGGTCGAAAAACCAGGTACTGATCGAAGAGGTCGGCCAGCCTGACGGCCAGCTGATATAATTTCACTCCCTTGGCATCGTCGACCAGATACCGCTTGAGATCGGCGAAGGCCGGCCGCTCCAAAAAGGCCGGGAGACGCTTCATGATACGGAAAGTCAGAATATCGGGGTCAAAGGGCGATGGGTCCGGCAGTTCGGGCAGGATCCGCCGAAAGAGGCCATCCAAGAAGGCATTCGGGAAGGGAAATACCATATTGGCACAGATACCGTTGCGACGCGCAAGTGCCATCGACACCCAACGTTCCATACCCCGGCTCTGAACGATAACGGTCTCGGGTTCAAACGCAGTCGACAATGGTCGGCTGACGACCTCCGCCAGCCGGTCGGCGAGAATCTCGAGCCGATTACCGGTAAAAATTCTCAGCTCGGACATGCGCGTCTCCCGTTCAGCAACCGATGCATGAATCCATCCCGCCGCCCCAAGAGGCTAAGACCCGCCGTTATGCCAGGACGTGCTGGTCAAGTACGAAGCAGGTAAAAGTTCCAACAAAAACCGTTTCTTCGCCTCTCTCGACGGTGACCGCTACGATTTTTTTCTTGCCCGAACTGTCTTCCACACGGGCCTCGGCCATCACCTTTTCTCCGACCTTGACCGGCTTGAAAAATTTGACTTCGGCCGCGCCGAGCACCACGTTGGGATGGTTGACAGCGATCATAGCCGCATGATCGGCCAGGCCGAAGATGAACCCGCCATGCACTAAACCGAGATCGTCCACGATCATCTCGTGGGAGGTTTCCATCTCGACCCGGCTGGCATCGGTAACCGTGCTGCGCGGACGACCGCAGAGCCGGTGGACGATCTTTTGATGGGTCTGAATGTTCATTGCGCTGCTCCCCTTCCTCGGGTTGATGTTGTGCGATTCCCGGTCCCGGCCAGGCGGGACGTCGAAAACGCCGAATGCGATATGCTGTTGCGGGACGTCATACCAACACTCGGGCAGCGAGGTCAACACGGATGACATCCACTTAGAGCGGTAGTGACAGTTGAGTCGGTTAGGCCAGTGAAATTTCTTGCGGATCTGTGCACTTGTGATTTATAATAACATCACGTCGATACAGCCGTTTCAGTTCTTTAGGCCTTTGGGTTCATCCATCAACAGTGAATCATGTCCGGTCAACGGAGAACGGGCTGTAAACGACCCAACAGCGGGCCAACCGCCACACGACTTCGGGATGCACAAAAAAACACATCGGAAAATCTTCATAACCATCTTTATTTTAGCGGGTCTTCTCGTTTTCATTTTCTTTCTGGCAGGAGAAAAGTTTCTGCGCATCGAGAGTGACTCCCAAAACCAAAGAGCCGATGCCGTCGTCGTGCTGGCCGGCTCGGCCAAAGAAGACAAAGGGCGCATCCAAGAGGGGTCCGCATTGATCCGTCAGGGCAAGGGGCATTACCTCATTCTGCCGCTGCGCCACTCTGCCATTGATTGGCCCTGGGCGGTCCAATACTACGGCTTGCATGAGGCCTTGCCGGAAAACAAAGTCCTCATCGGAAGGTCCACCAAGATAGACGAACCGCTGATCGACCGATTCGGCGGCACTTACGTGGAAGCCATCAAAACCGTTCGCATCATGCGCGAACTGGATCTCACTTCGGCCATTATCGTCAGCTCGGCTTACCACATGCGGAGGGCCCAGATTGCATTCGAGCAATTCCGTCAGCCCGGCCGATTCGAATTTTATTATCATCCGGTGGATTCCGAGAGGAGAACAAAACAGCCCTGGTGGACGGACACGGAATATGTCGCCAGGGTTCTGCAGGAGTACAAAAAACTGCTGGCAGCCTATTTCATCTATAATCTGAGTTCACCGGCCGTCCCCTGACACCGTTTTCAAATTAAGGGTGTTCTTTCCGCTTGTTTTCAGGTCGTCATTTTGTCATATGCATAGAGTTCACTAAAAAATTACATCACATTAATGTATAATTTTCTGCGAGTTCAAGCCTCAGCCTCAAAAGACCAGCGTCGCCGTCTGGCATTGATCTGTCTGTCTTTTCTGACGGGATTTTTGTTGATGGCGGTTAAGTTCTATGCTTACCGCCTGACCCGGTCAACAGCCATCCTGTCGGACGCGCTGGAATCGATCATCAACGTCGTCGCCAGTGCTTTTGCGATCGGCAGCATCATCATGGCAGCCATGCCGCCTGATGAGAGCCACCCTTACGGCCACGGTAAAATCGAATTTTTTTCGGCTGGATTCGAGGGGGCCCTGATCATCGTTGCCGCCGTCGGAATTTTCAAAACCGGCATTCCCCGCCTTCTCGACCCTCAGCCTTTGCCTCATCTGGATTTCGGTCTGTTGATCCTACTGGGGGCGAGCATCGTCAACCTCATGTTGGGCTTCAGCCTGGTGCGGGTCGGCCGGCGGACGGGTTCCATCACCCTGGTTGCCGATGGGAGGCATGTGCTGACGGACGTCTACACCTCATTGGGAGTCGTGGTAGGATTGCTCCTGGTCAAGCTGACGGGGTGGCTGCGATTGGACGGTCTGGTCGCCTGCCTGGTCGGTTTGAACATCCTGATGACCGGGTTCGCTCTCGTGCGCCAGGCGTTTCATGGACTGATGGATGCCGCCGATCCCGTGGTATTGAAAGGTCTTTCAGAACTGCTCATCAGGAATCGGTGCAGCAACTGGATCGATATCCACCAGTTGCGAGCCTGGAAATCGGGTGATCATACGCACATCGACATGCATCTCGTGTTGCCGCGGGACTGCTCTTTGGAAGTGGCTCATAACGAAGCCAAAACGGTGGAAGCCCTTGTCATCGAGCACTTCGGGGGTCGGGCCAGTGCGCTGATTCATATGGATGCCTGTATCGACGACGATTGCCCAGTCTGCCATTCTCGCATGTGCGCTCTGAGGAACGAGTCGCCGGTTGAGGGTCTGGAGTGGAGTGTAGATACGTTCACCTCTCAAAAGGGCGGCGAGAGGTTTTGATTTTCGAATAACCGTAAAAAGATATAATGGCTATTATACTTTGTGATAAAAACAAGCAACTCAACACGTTCTAATATTAATGCTTGTAACCGATTTAAATTCTTGATATAAATTTACAATACATTTGAACTTCGCACGGGGAGATTGACGACTATGGCATTGACAAAGGCCGAAATAATCGAGGCGGTTGCCGAAGGCAACGGCTTTTCTAAAAAACAAGCCACCGATACTGTCGAGATGCTGCTGGAGATCGTGAAGCGTACCCTGGCATCCGGCGAGGACGTTCTGGTCAGCGGATTCGGAAAATTTTGCGTCAAGGAGAAAACTGAACGGAGGGGTCGTAATCCCGCCACCGGTGATGCCATGATGTTGAGGCCGCGACGGGTGGTCACGTTTAAGTGTTCCGGCAAACTCAGGGAAAAGATTGATCCGGGCGTTTGATACCATCACGATGGCGACCAGACCTTCGTTCTTCTCTCAAAGTGGCGCACCCCAAATAAGGACGACGATGCATGCTTTATGGCGCCATGAACTTCCCTATCAAGCCGATTCTGGAACGGTCGTATTCGGGCATCTGTTACACGGCAGGCTCTTCACTTCCTTCGATCGCCTCTTTTCCCAGCGTTTCAGCGCTTTCTATCATGGCCAGTCTGCTATCGTGGTTGTTTCCGACCTACCGACAGCCAATTATGTGTCGTTGGTTTAGAGAACGCAGCGCATGAAGACCGTCCCCTTCGACTGCGATACAATCTCGACCACCCGAAACGTGGTCATTTTCCTTGGCGACTGAAAAGAGTGTCGCACCCCTGATAAGGACGACGATGCATGCTTTATGGCGCCATGAATTTCCCTATCAAGCCGGTTCTGGAAGAACTGGACTCGTTGGCGCTCCTGGGTTTCGATTTCCTGGAACTGGCCATGGACCCCCCGGCCGCCCATTACGCCGCTGTCCGTGATCAAAAGACCGAACTTCTGGCGGCCCTCGAACGTCACAAAATGCAGCTGGTTTGCCACCTGCCAACCTTTGTATCGCTCGCGGACCTGACCGACAGCATCCGGCAGGCTTCGCTCGCGGAAGTGCTGAAGGCGCTTGAAACCGCGGCTTCGCTTGCGGCTAAAAAAGTCGTGGTCCACCCGGCGGCCATCTCCGGTATGGGGGTTTTCATACTCGAATTGGCCCGGCAGCACGCTTACGAGAGTCTGGCGGCCATCGTTTCGAAGGCCACCGAACTCGGCGTGTGCCTCTGTTTAGAGAATATGTTTCCCCGCAGTCGGTTCGGGGTCGAGGTCGGCGAATTCAAGGACATATTCAACCGCTTTCCGACTCTGAAGCTGACCCTGGACACCGGTCACGCCCAGATCGGCAGCCCGCGTGGCAAACGCATTATGAGGTTTATCGAGGCGTTTGCCGATCGGATCGGTCACATCCACGTGAGCGACAACTTCGGCAAGGAGGACAACCACCTGCCGATCGGTTCAGGCTCTATTGAGTTTGCCAAGATTTTGACCGCCTTGAAGAAGACCGGATATGACGGCACCGTGACGTTCGAGGTGTTCACACCCGACCGAGAATACCTGCGACTGAGTCGCCGTAAGTTCGATCGCCTCTGGCAGTCTATCTAGTGGTCGTTCTATCGTTCGGAGGTTGTAAAAAATGGCGTTTTACTCATATTTTTGAGGGGAGAGATGCGGAAAATTCTTGTATGCACGGCGATCGTGCTGCTGCTCACCGGGCCGCCGATACCGCACAGCACGGCCGGCAGCAGTCTTGAAGCGGTCAAAACAATGATCGGGCGGCGGGATTCAATCCTTGTCACCGATCCAGACGGCCGGGTTCTTATTTCCAAAAACGAAAACCGGCCGTTGATACCGGCATCGACCCTTAAACTCTTCACGGCGCTGGTCGCCCTCCACACCCTCGGGCCCGAATACCGCTTCGAGACCGAATTCTATTGCGACGACGACAACAACCTGACCATCAAAGGCTATGGCGACCCGGGGCTTGTTTCAGAAGTGCTGCCGCAAATCGCCCACAATCTGGCGCTAAAGCTGGTGCGGGTCAACAACATCATCCTGGACGCCTCCCACTTCGCCCAGCCTCTGGAGATCCCGGGAATATCCTCTTCGTCCGAACCATACGACGCTCCCAACGGCGCCTTGTGCGTCAACTTCAACACCGTCTTCTTCAAGAAAGTAGACGGCGTCTACTTGAGTGCCGAACCCCAGACCCCTCTGCTGCCGATGGTACTCGAGCGGATCACGTCTTCCGGCTTGAACGAGGGCCGGATCGTTTTGTCCCACAACGAAAACGAGATTACGCTCTACAGCGGTTATCTGTTCGACTATTTCCTGCGTCAAGTCGGTATAGAGGTCACTGGAAAGATCGCGATAGGAACCGTCCGGCCCGACCGCGACCATCTGATATACCGCCACCGGTCGCCGAAGACGCTCAGCGATACCATCGCCGGACTGCTGGCCTATTCAAACAACTACACCACCAATCAAATCCTGATTGCCGCTGGTGTCCGGCGCTACGGTCCTCCCGGAACCCTTGAAAAAGGGGTGCAGGCAGCCCGCGACTACGCCCGCAAAATCTTGAAGATAGACGACATCCATATCAGCGAAGGCTCCGGCATATCGCGCAACAACCGCATCACGGCCCGCGACATGCAAAAAGTGCTCGATGCCTTCGCACCTTACCACACGCTCATGCGCAGCGAGGGTCGCCAGTTTTATAAAACCGGTACGCTGCATGGCATCAGCACCCGTGCCGGATACATCGAAAGCCCCGGCGGCAGCCTGAATCGCTTCGTCGTTCTGGTCAATTCACCGGGTCGCTCGGCCGAGAAAGTCACTCGCCGTTTGATTCGAGGTATCGAACAGGGATATTGAAGGTAGTTGACAGGACCTTGACGGCATTTCGACATCAAAATGACTGATTTGCCAAAAAGGAGAGGGTTAAATCAGCTGTCGCGTTCTGTATCATTGTTGTCGGGATCGCTGGTGATATGAGCGTAAGCGCTGTGGTTGTGGATCGACTCGAAGTTTTCGGCGCTGACGGAGAACCAGGTGATGTTGTCGTCCGCCTTCAGACGCTGGGAAACGTCCCGCACGATGTCCTCGACAAACTTGGGGTTTGAAAATCCGCGCTCGGTCACGCACTTTTCGTCCACCCGTTTGAGAACCGAATAGACGTCGCAGGAGGCCGTATCTTCCACGAGCCGGATCATGTCCTCGATCCAGATGAATTTTTTGAACCGTGTGCAGACCTTCACCTGACCGCGCTGGTTGTGGGCGCCGTGCACGCTGATTTCCTTGGAACAGGGGCAAACGGAGGAGATCGGTACGGTCACCTCGACCATCAGGTCCAGTCGGCCCGTCGGGTCGCTGTACCCCTGAAACCTGCACTCGTAGTCCATCAATCCAGGCGCTGCGCTTACCGGCGCTTTTTTCTCGATAAAATAAGGAAAGGAGACTTCTATGTGGGCTGAAGCGGCATTCAAGTGGGCCTTCATCTGCTCCAACACGTCGGCGATACGCTTCAGCGACACCTCGGGCCGAAACAGGTGCAGAATTTCGACAAAACGGCTCATGTGCGTGCCCTTGTTCTTATGGGGCAAGTCCACGTACATGTTAATGGAGGCCACCGTGTTCTGATACCCGTTTTCACGATCGAGGACCGTTATCGGATACTTCAGGTTTTTAATCCCGACCTTGTCGATGGGAATGTTGCGGTGGTCGCGTTCATTCTGGACATCTTTCATATGTATGTGGGTGGCTCCCCCTGCCGACGCCGATTGAAAGCGATGTCTATCACGCTCCTTCACGTCAACAGGTAATCCGGTCGCACACGGCTCAATGACCGGAAAATATTCCCTTTTATGTTGTCGTTGCTGCTATAGAGCCGGGTCAGCATCTCTTTGACGGTGCGGCGCTTTGAGGCAGCGGCACTGGGGCAGGTGTTATTGAACTCCGGGAAATCTTGCTCGGCTGAAAACTGCCGGATCAGGTCTTCTTCCACATAAGCCAGCGGCCGAATCACCGTGAAGCGGCCCTCGAAAAGGGGTTGGAAGGGCACCATCGTGCTGATTTCGCCGGCGTAGCACATATTCATGAACAGCGTTTCAATGATGTCGTCCTTGTTGTGCCCAAGGGCCAACTTGCGGCAGCCGAGTTCGTCGGCGATTTCGAACAGTCGTTTTCGCCGCTTCCATGCACACAAAAAACAAGGATTTTCTCGGTTTTCATCGCTGTGCGCCGTCACGCCGAAATCGGTTTGCTCAATCCTGAGTCGATAGCCGGCTTTCCGGCAATAACGCTGCAGCCGTTCTGAAAATCCACCGTCAAAACCGGGATCGAGGTAAACGGCATGGAGTTCATAGGTGACGCGGACCCGCCGCAACCGTTCGGTCACAAACCACATCAGAGTCAGGCTGTCTTGACCGCCCGAAAGACCGACCAGGATATGATCACCGTCGCAAATCATGTCGTAACGGTGAAGGGCCCGGCCGAGA
>JARROL010000085.1:0-9134 GCA_037383965.1 Desulfobacterales bacterium
GATGACGATCTGCTGCCCTGTGTTGTGGTTGGCGATCGCTACCACGCCGCGCTCACGGCCTCTTTCGACAATATCTTCAACAGTATCAATGGAGAGTCCGAGCAGGGCGCTCATTGCGCCCTTGTGTTTTAACGCTTCACGGTGCATCAGTTCTCCACGCCTGTGAACCAGCCGGATGGCGTCTTCGGCCGACACCACGCCGGCGGCATGCAGGGCGCTGTATTCACCAAGACTGTGTCCGGCTGAGACCGCCGGCTTGCCTTTCTCACGTTGCACGGCCGCCAGGAAAGCCAAATTCACGACTGTGACCGCCGGTTGCAAATTGACCGTGCGCGTGAGTTCCTCCATAGGACCTTTAAAACAGAGCTGTCTTAAGTTGATCCGGCTGATTTCTTCCGCCATATCGAAGAGTTCCCGCACGAAATCAAACTCCTGATAAAAGTCCTGTCCCATGCCCACAACCTGAGAGCCTTGTCCCGGAAACAAATACGCCATCTTGCTCAAATCACCATCCTCCGATGATTTTTTATTTTACTCCGCACCAAACGGAAAAGAAGCAATCTCTATTTTATCACGAAAATAAAATGTAATACTTAAACTAGCGACTCAGACAGTCAGCCGCTGTTCTCAACCGCTCACCCGGGCCTCAGCGCATCATTTTCATGCCCCGCGGCGGCCCAAACCAGGGCATGGGTGGTTACTCCAACAGAAGCGGCGCAACCGCGTTTCATGACATCGCTGCGCGATTTCATTCGTCCAATTTAAACAGCTTGCGCGTGATATCGAGATACGCCGACCGGCCGCCTTGACAGCCGTTGCGTTTGAGCACATCGGTTGGATCGTGTAGAATTTTGTTGATCAAGGCTTGGGTCATCCTTTCGACGGCCTGGCGTCCATCATCGGACATACCGTCGGCCTGCAGGGTTTTTTTGACTTCCACAGCGGCGATGCCTTCCAGTTTTTTTCTCAATGCCTTGATAGTCGGAACGACATCCAGACTGTCGTACCACCTCCGGAAGTTTACCACAGCCTCTTCCACGATACGCTCGCCCTTGATGGCCTCGCGCTGTCGATCTTCGACGTTTTCATCGATGACCCCTTTCAGGTCGTCGATATCATAGACATATGTATTGCTCAATCGGTTAATTTGCGGGTCGATGTCGCGAGGGACGGCAATGTCGATGAAAAAAAGGGGGCGACTGCGACGTTTCCGCAGCACCGCTTTGAGTTGGTCACGCTTGACGACGAATTCCGGTGCGCCGGTGGAGCTGATGACAATGTCGGCATCCGACAGGCTGGTGAGCATTTCCTCGAACTTGATCGGGCTTCCCCGGAAGCGTCGGCTCAGTTCCACGGCACGTTCAAAGGTGCGGTTGGTTACCAAAATGTCACCAACGCGGTTTCGGATTAGATGGGCTACCGCCAATTCGGCCATTTCACCGGCACCGATCAGCAGGACCTTTTTACCCTCCAGACTGCCGAAGATTTTCCGGCCCAGTTCTATTGCGGCGTAGCTGATCGATACCGCGTGGCCGCCAATTCCAGTCTCCGAGCGGATCCGCTTGGCTACGAAAAAAGTGCGATGTAACAGGCGATTCAAAATGACGCCCGCTGTTCTGTGCTGAGTCGCCAAACGATAGGCTTGCTTGATCTGGCCCAGGATTTGGGGTTCGCCCACGACCATCGAGTCCAGGCTGGCTGCCACCCGGAAAATATGCCGAACGGCCTGGTCACCGGTGTGGATGTAAAGGACGTTTTCGAATTCAGATAAGGCGATCTGGTTGAAACGGGCAATCAGCCGTTTGGCTGTATCCACGGCTTCGGAAGTCTGCTCCGTGACCAGCAGGATTTCCACCCGGTTGCAGGTGGAGAAGAGCAATACCTCGCTGACCACGGGGTCATTTTTCAGGTGTACCAGCGCGGCGGTTGTTTGGTCCGTCGAGAAGGCGATGCATTCCCGGAGTTCGATCGGCGCGGTTTTGTGATTTAATCCGAGCAGTACGATTTCGGACATGACTTAATTCGAGGGCAAAGCGGTTAAGCCGCAGGCCACAATTTCATTGGGATGGTTCGGTTACGGTCGCACGACCATTTTCGCGTGTAACGAAGTTTAACCCTAATTTTTTAAAATAAGTACGAAATAAAAATTAAAAAGTCGTAAAGGGTTTGTGGTGCCCCGTGAGCAAAAAATTGACTCCCAGAAAAGTGAACAGGAGAATGGCAAAACCGATGATCGCCATAATGGCCGCCCGGCGTCCGCGCCAGCCGACATTCAACCTTACGTGGAGAAGAGCGGCGTAAAAGAGCCAGGTGATGCCTGACCAAACTTCTTTGGGATCCCAGCCCCAGAAACGACCCCAAAGCGTCTTGGCATATATGAAACCGCTGATCAAACCGAAGGTCAGCAGAGTGAATCCGACGATAATGCATGTGTAGCCGGTCCCATCGAGCATATCCAGAGACGGCAGACGGCGGAAAAAAATTCCAGGATTTTTGGTTTTTATGGCTCGTTCCTGCAATAGGTAGAGAATCCCAATTCCGCAGGCCAACGCAAAAGCCGCATTGCCGATGAAAACTGTCACCACGTGCAAGATCAACCAGAAATTTTTAAAAATACTCTGTTCCTGAGACGGAGTGTTAGGGACTTGGGCGACGGCGAACATGATCAGCGCGATCAGGGGTGCCGCGTAAATACCTAAAACTTTTAACCTGAACCTTGACTGAAAGACCAGAAAAAAACCGGCGACGGTCCAACCCGCAATGGAAAGAGTTTCATGCAGGTTGCGCACTGGAAAGCCTCCGGATGTGATCCCGCTATACACGATGGTAAGCGTCTGGCAGATGAATCCGGCCAGAACGAGAAGAAAGCCGGCGCGGTGCAGGTAGTCCTCTTGAAAAAAGAGATACGCAAAATATCCGGCGGCGCTCAACATGTAAAGCAGAATCGTGACAATAACCAGCACTTCCATGAATGCCTCATCTCATGTCGCGGTAGGGTCGCTGTCTCTTATCAGTGTATCGTAGGTGAATCCCTGACCGAGAACCTCTCTGAGTAGACGATCGATGTCGGCCCTGCGATCTTCGCGGATCATTGCGGGCAGGTCGCTGTCCACCAGCTGCTCGAAAAGCGGCTTATGGGCTTCGGGCGCATGGGTCTCCTTTAATAATTTGCGGCGGATCGCGCCCATTAAGTGTAACAGCAAGCTGTACTCTTCTCCATAGACAAGCTCCAGCTCTTTGCGCAGCTTTTTTGCAAGCGCCGGGCTTCGGCCGGAAGTGGAGATGCTGATGGTCAGATCCCCGCGGCGAACGACCGACGGCAGGATAAAATTACATATTTCGGGGCGGTCGGCGATATTGCACAGGATGCCGTGCTTTTCGGCATCTCGGTGAACCCTGCGGTTCAGTTCCTCATCGTCTGTGGCGCCGATGACCAGAAACATCGTCTTCAGGTCTTCTTCACGGTAGGAACGCTGGATGAGGACAAGAACGTGACTGCCGGCCAGATCCGCGATCCTTTGGCTGACTTCGGGACTGATCACGGTTACCCGGGCGCCGCACGCCAGCAAGGCCACTGCTTTGCGTGTTCCAACCCCGCCTCCGCCGACGACCAGACAGTTGCGATTGCGTATATCGAGATTAATTGGATAATACCGCATGTTCATCCGGGTCATATGGGCTTTAAGATGATGGTTTTGGCAAGGCTAGAGGGAGAAGGCTGTATTGTAATACGCCGCCGACCGATAACGCAGTCCAAAACTTTTATCTTAAAGCCTATAATTTAAGGTTCATCAAATCCCGGGCCAAAACCAGCGGACCGGAGTAGGTTTTACGGCATTCTTTGGCGACATCCGCTTGATCGCACTCAGGATAAAAATGAGTCAGCACCAGCCGACCGACATTGGCCTGGGTTGCGATCCGGCCGGCCAGGGACGGTGTCAGATGACCGTCGACCTTTAGCGCGTCCGGCAGTGAGGCTTCACAAATGAAAAGATCGGCATCCCTGGCGATGGCCACAAGGTTGTCGCAGACGTCGCTGTCACCGGTATAGACCACCGAGCGGCCGCCGCCGTCGAGAATTCGGTAGGCCAGGCTTTCCGGGTTGTGGTTGACCGGCAGAGACCTGACTTTAAAATCGCCGAAACGGACGGCATCCGGTCCGCCGGTGTCCAGTTCAAGGATGCTCAGCATCCCGACATCGGGCTCGATCCAGTGGCCATACACTTTTTTTAACCCACTGAAAAATTTCACGAAGCCGGAGCCGGCGCAAATTGTGAGAGGCGTCTGGCGGCGCCGGTTCTCCGGATACTTGGTAGCGAAAAGCAACGGCACCAGTTCTGCGCTGTGATCAGGATGAAAATGGCTGTAGAAGATATGGGACAGGTCGAAGATCGTGACACCGGATTCGAGCAGGCGCCGCATCGTTCCGGCCCCGCTGTCCAACAGCACCTTGGACCTGCCGATCTCGACCAGAACTGCGCAAGAACTGCGCTCGAGAGAAGGCACGCAGGTCCCCGAGCCAAGAATGGTGACGGTCATATTGCTGAGCATGTCAGAATGCACTGTGGAAATCGTGTTTTTTATCGCCGGCTGCAGATCCGTCCAAAGAGCGGTCTATTTTTTGTCGGCTCTTCGCTCGACATGGCTCATGATCCAACGCTGTATCTTTCCGTCGTTTTTGACGTCGATCCGAGGTTTTAAAGCGTCCAGGTCGATTTCGGCACGGGCCGTGCTTTTGGGCCCGCCGGCCGATCCGATCTGACCGAATCCTTTTGCGGCAACGGTTCCGGCGTTTTTTCGAATGCCGTCATTGCGAAGGATGACAATCAGCTTTTGAGCGGAGACGCCGGAAACAATGCTCCAATTTACCTCGTCGACCCGCATGAAAAAATCAGCGATCAGTACACAGACATCCGAAGCGGGGACGTTTCCGAGGTGCACAAAGACACGGCCATTACGAAGAATCATTTTCTGCAGCGCGATCTTATAGTATTTCAAAAAATCGAGCCGAATTTCGGCTTGTTCGATTTTGCGGGCGACATAGATGTTGGCATGCCGGAATAGAAATTGAAAAGCCCGCACGTCCTCTATCAGGGTGTGTCGTTCGAAATCACTGGTATCGGTCTTTATGGCATGAAAAAGACCAGTGGCCAACTTGACCGAGGGCTTGATTTTGGCAGCCCGCAGGTATTCGGTCATGATGCTGGCCGTGGCACCGTATTTCGGTCGGATATCGAGAAACGGTGCCTGGACCCCCGTGTCGGGGTGATGATCGATGATCACGTGGGGCGCGAAAGTCTCCATGATCGGATGGTGCTTCGGTTGGGAGTCCACCATGACAACGCGCTGATACTGTTCACGGTTGATCTGATCGATGTGCGCCAATTTGGTTCCCAGCAACCGGATCATCGCCAGGTTATCGGGTCGTTTGATTTCATTGACGTGTCCGATTGTGGTGCCGGCGACTTTGTGCCACAGCAGGCGGCTGACGGCCATGGCACTGGCAATGGCATCCGGATCCGCATTGATCAGAATCAATACGGCGTCATTGCTCGAAAACTGGTCGTAAAAACGCCGCAGTCTTTCGGACGTGGAAATTGGCATGGGTCATCGGTCTCCTTGGATCGCCGGCGTACGCGCATCATACGTCGGCCGCGCCTCGATTACAATAGAAATATCGATTTTGGCCATCCCTGTACCGCTGTGGTGTAGCCACACCAGCGGGCAATGCCGGCGGTGGTTTGCGTCGTGACCCACGCCGGTTCAAAATCAAAACGCCCGGGTTCCTTAACCCCAGGCGTTGTGGTTGACTGTCGAGCCCGTTACGCGACTTTGAAAACAATCCTGTCGTCCTTTCGTTCGGCGCTGACGCGGTCTCCTTCCCGGATATTTCCATTGAGAATCTCCAGCGACAGTTCGTTTTCGATGACCTTTTGTATGACGCGTTTCAAAGGACGGGCACCGTACACGGGATCGTAACCCTTTTCGGCAACAAAAGTCTTGGCGCTCTGCGAGAGAACCAGGTCGATGTTCTTTTCCGCCAGTCGCCGGGCCAGCCGTTCGATCTGAATATCGACGATTTCGCCCAGCTGCTCCTGACTCAGGTTGTGGAAGATGATGGTTTCGTCGATGCGGTTCAAAAATTCGGGCTTGAAGTGGCTCCGCAACGCATCCATAACCCGCTCGACCAGTTCCTCGTACCGGAGGCCGCCCAACTCCTGGATATATTGGCTGCCGACATTGGAAGTCATAATAAGGATGGTGTTTTTGAAATCAACAGTCCGGCCTTGTCCGTCGGTCATCCGACCATCATCCAGAATTTGGAGCAGCACGTTGAAGACTTCCGGGTGGGCCTTTTCGATTTCGTCGAACAGCACTACCGAATAGGGACGTCGCCTAACGGCTTCGGTCAGATAACCGCCTTCTTCATAGCCAACGTACCCCGGTGGTGCACCGATCAGTCGTGCGACGGCGTGCTTTTCCATATATTCCGACATGTCGATACGGACAATCGCTTGCTCGCTGTCGAAAAGGAATTCCGCCAGGGCTTTGGCCAGCTCCGTTTTACCGACACCAGTGGGTCCCATGAAGATAAATGAACCGATCGGACGATTGGGGTCCTGTAGACCGGCGCGTGCGCGCCGGACGGCATTCGAGACGGCCACGATGGCCTCATGCTGGCCGATGACGCGCCGGCCTAACCGTTCCTCCATGTGAATCAGTTTGTCCTTTTCACCCTCCAGCATCTTGCTGACGGGAATGCCGGTCCAGCGTGAAATGACCTCGGCAACGTCTTCGGCATCGACTTCTTCCTTGAGCATCTTGTGGGTTTCCTGTTGTTCGGCAAGATGACGGTTGGCTTCCTCGAGACGCCGCTGCAGGTCGTTCAGCCGGCCGTAACGGATTTCGGCCACCTTGGCCAGGTCTCCCTGTCGCTCTGCCCTTTGGGCTTCTACCCCGAGGTGCTCCTGTTCTCCTTTGATCGCACGGATATTTTGTATCAGCTCTTTTTCGTTTAACCAATGGCCCTTCATTTCGTGCAGCTCGTCCTTCAGGTTGCCCAGTTCGCTCTCGAGTTTGATCAGGCGCTCCCGGGAGGCCGGATCGCTTTCCTTCTTCAAGGCTTCCCTCTCGATTTCGGCCTGGGTGATGCGGCGCTGAATGTCGTCGATCTCGGTCGGCATGCTGTCGATTTCGATCCTCAGTTTGGATGCACACTCATCGATAAGGTCGATCGCCTTGTCGGGCAAAAAGCGGTCGGTGATATAACGGTTGGACAGCGTGGCCGCAGCCACGATCGCCGAATCCTTGATCCGGACACCATGGTGCACTTCGTATTTTTCCTTGAGCCCCCGCAGGATGGAGATCGTGTCTTCAACGGTCGGTTGCTTGACCAGTACCGGTTGGAAACGCCGCTCCAGGGCGGCGTCCTTTTCAATATACTTGCGGTATTCATTGAGGGTCGTCGCTCCTACGCAGCGCAGTGTCCCGCGGGCCAAGGCCGGTTTGAGCATATTGGAGGCGTCGACCGCACCTTCGGCCGCACCGGCACCGACCAGAGTGTGAAGTTCGTCTATAAAGAGAATGATCTCGCCTTCCGATTTTTCCACTTCCTTGATGACGGCCTTGAGTCGATCTTCGAATTCCCCCCGGTACTTGGCACCGGCGATCAGTGCGCCCATATCGAGGGCCACCAGCCGTCGGTTTTTTAGGCTCTCGGGAATATCGCCGGATATGATGCGTTGGGCCAGACCTTCGACGATGGCGGTTTTACCCACTCCGGGTTCGCCGATGAGTACAGGGTTGTTTTTCGTACGGCGCGAAAGCACCTGGACGATCCGGCGGATTTCTTCGTCGCGCCCGATGACCGGGTCGAGTTTGCCCAGGCGCGCCAGATCGGTCAAGTTGCGACTGAACTTATCGAGAGCCTGATACTTTTCCTCTGGATTCGGATCGGTAATGCGTTGCGACCCCCGGATGTCGATAAGGACCTTTAGAATGGCATCGCGGTTAATGCCGTGGCGGTGCAGAATCCGGGGTGTTTCGCCATTCTTTTCATCGCACAGGGCCAGCAGAATATGTTCGATGCTGACGTATTGATCTTTCATTTTGGCAGCTTCGGCAAACGCAGCGTCCAGTACCTTTTTGGTTTGCGACGAAAGGTAGACTTGATCGGACTGGCTGACTTTGGGCAAGTGTTCGACGGTGCGGGTTATGTCATTTGCCACCTGTCCGGGGGCGACCCCCATTTTCTGAAGGATGGCACCGGCGATTCCCTCGGTTTCCGTCAGCATGGCACTCAGCAGATGTTCAGGCTCGAGCTGAGGATTCTTCTGACGAGATGCCAGTTCCTGAGCGTTTTGAATCAATTCCTGAGATTTAATGGTAAACTTGTCATATCGCATTGGGTATCACCTTATTGGTTGATATTAATAAACGGCCCGAAATTTGCATGATGAATATAATAACCAATATAATATTGTCAATGACAATTGATAATATATGACACAAAGTAATGAGGTAGTCGAAAAAGAATGTAATGATTTGAATTGAAACGCAAGGTGGACCCATCGCCTTCAGGTGTCCACCTTGCGTTGCGGTTCAGAGGGTCTGGCTCAGCGGAGCATCGTGGTGGCGGGGCTCGGGAAAGTTGCAAAACCGAGGCTTGATGAGGGTGCAATACAGTATCAGCTGTTTGATGCCATCGCATTTTTCGGGAGTCAAATGGTCGAATGCCACACAGCGGCGACGGACAGGAATCGCGCTAAAAGAAAACTCCTGGGGCAGTGCGAAGTCGGCGACGGTGCGATAGGGTATGCGGTCCAGATACAGACGGGGCGAGGACATCAGAATCGTCAGCTCATCCGAAGGACTCTCGTCGATGGCCGAATCGATGTATTGAAAGGACAATCCGCCAAGGCCGACATCGATCATCTGTCCCAGAATTTCAGCCTGAGGCCGTACGGCTACAATGGCACCCTCGACGCCAGGATACCGTTTGTGTTTGCGTCTGTTCATCTTTAGATTCAGTCTGATCATGCTTTCTGCACCTCTTTATTTTGTCTTAGACCAAATAATCCGTTGTTAGGGGGTAGATGTTGATATTTTTTGTCATACAATCGCAATATATTGTA
>JARROL010000086.1:0-1798 GCA_037383965.1 Desulfobacterales bacterium
GATCGTAGATGTGAATGTCGACACCCTCGCGCTGCAATAGATCGGCAAGCTTTCCAATGCGGTGAGGCTGACGCGTGTCGACCAGGACCAGACGGCTGATCCGGTCGAGTTCGACATCCTTGATGTCGAGCATGTTAAACAGATAGGCCATTGAATTAACAAAGAAATTGCGTAAATTCTTTTCTTGTGAGCCCGGGAAGACGACCTTGGCGTCGGGATAGAGTTTCTGGGCGGCCAGCATCGATGCCACGGCATCGAAATCGGCATTGATATGGGTCGTGATAACGGTCTGATCCATGCGATGTCTTCTGAGAGGGTTAATATTCGGTTCAAGGTTTTAGAATTACACATCACCCCGCCTTTATCAAGCATGGGCAGAGGTTGAGCCGGTTGTGCCCGTTGAGCCAGTTTAGCCTGTTTAGTCCCGCTGCGGCGGGATTGAACCGGACGGTGAAAGGAAATTGATGAAAATCGGTCAATATGCGGTAGGTGCGGAAATGCGCACGGCAACGGATCGAAAGGCGTTGAGAACATAAAGTATTAGGCTGAAAGTTCAAAGTCAAATGGGGCGCAAAGGCATTGCAGGCCCTCTCCGTAACAGAGAGAGCCGGCTCAAACGGCCCAACCGGCCCAACCGGCCAAACCGGCCAAACGGGCAAAACGGGCTCAACGGGCCCAACCGACCCATCGGGCTCACTGGACTAAAACAGTATTGTAGTATGATAGACATTATGTTACAATGTATCTCATTAGTTGCGTAATAAAAGAGTCGTTTTGCTAATTAAAGGGGGAATCGACATATGCCGGTCTATCTTTGGCAGGGCAAAAACGGTCGCGGCGAAAAAAAGAAAGGCGAAATGGAGTCGTCTTCGGAGGAGATCGTCCGGAGCAGTCTCAGGCGGATGAAGATCGAGCCGACCAAGATAAAGCAAAAGCCGAAGGACCTTTTTGCAAACGTTGCCTTTCTACAACCGAAGGTCAAACAACACGATATCATCCTGTTTGCCCGTCAGTTCTCCACCATGATCGATGCCGGCCTACCCATTATCCAATGTCTGGACATCCTTTACGCTCAGCAGGAGAATGCCACCTTCAAGAAAATGCTCAAAAGCATCAAAGAGTCGGTCGAAGGCGGTGCCACGCTGGCCGAGTCACTGAAGAAATACCCCAATCAGTTCGACGATCTTTTCGTGAACATGGTAGCGGCCGGCGAGGCCGGCGGTATTCTGGACACGATTTTACGCCGGCTGTCCGTCTACATGGAAAAGGCCGCCAAGCTGAAGGCCCAGGTCAAGGGCGCAATGACTTACCCGGTGGTGACCTTGATCATTGCCACCATCGTGCTGGCGGTCATTCTGGTGTTCGTCATTCCGGTTTTCCAGGAAATGTTCGCCGATTTCGGCAGTGAACTGCCGGCATTTACCCAACTCGTCATCGACGTCAGCAACTTTGCCAAGAAAAACATCATATGGATCGTCATCGGCCTGATCCTTTTTATCTTCGCGTTCAAAAAGGTATACGGGACTGAAAAAGGACGCGAAATGGTCGATGAAATGGTTCTTAAACTGCCGGTGTTCGGTGTTCTGATCCGAAAAGTGGCCGTCGCGAAGTTCACCCGTACCATGAGTACGATGCTCTCGAGCGGGGTCGCGATTCTGGAGGCCCTCGATATCGTGGCCAAGACCGCCGGCAATAAGACCATCGAAAAAGCGGTCTACAGCGTACGATCCGACATTGCGGAAGGCCGCACCATGGCCGATCCCCTTCAGGAAAGCGGTGTTTTTCCATCGATGGTCTG
>JARROL010000086.1:1840-10951 GCA_037383965.1 Desulfobacterales bacterium
GTCATCGCCATGTACCTGCCGATCTTTAAAATGGCCGGGACCATCGGCGGCTGACGCAGCCGGCTGATGACTGCCCGCCGGGAAACAAAGTGCCGAACTTGGCTTTTGTGAACCCTTGCGGCGGCGGAAAAGTCCGGTGCCCCGTTCCCCCGCAGCCACGGTTAGAAAATCGTCGGCCGTGACTGATTCCACCTGTTAAAGCACCAGCCATGCGAAACTTACCTGTCCTTACCGCTTCAAAACGTGACGAGGATATGCGCTTCAGGTTGAAGTGGTTGATGTTGGCGCGGGTGCTGTTCACGACACTTTTGCTCGGCTCTACGATCGTTCTGCAGCTCGGCGTTGCCGCCTCCCCGCTGGCCCCCGGTATGCTGGTGCTCTATGGGCTTATTGTCAGCATATTCTTCCTGTCTTTTCTCTACACCCTTCTCCTCGGCCGGGTCGCAAACGTGGTTGCCTTTGCTTACGTCCAGATCGGCCTGGATACGGTGATCGTGTCTTTGGTCATCTATGTGACGGGCAATTACTCGAGCATTTTTTCCTTCCTCTACCTGGTGGTCATCATCTACTCGAGTATGCTGCTCTATCGCAGGGGCAGCATGATCATTTCACTGCTGTGCAGCGCTCAGTACACTTTTTTGGTCATATCGGAATACAGAGGTGTTTTAAAACCCTTCGAAATCGAAGATGGACTGGCGGCCGGAAACGGTGATTTAAACCAGGTCTTCTATAAAATTCTGATAACGATTTTCGGTTGTTTTGCGGTGGCTTTTTTAAGCAGTCTTTTGGCCGAACAGGCCCGAAAATCGCGCAAGGAACTCTGGGCTATGGAAGACCAGGTTCGACGGGTCGAAAAAATGGCGGCCGTCGGTGAAATGGCCGCTGGACTGGCCCATGAAATCAAGAACCCGTTGGCATCGATGACCGGTTCAATTCAGATCTTGCGCGATGGGGTGCATCTCGATCCCGATCATGCCCGCCTCATGCACATCGTTCTGCGCGAAGCCGACCGTCTCAGCTCGCTCGTAAACAACTTTCTGCTGTTTGCGCGTCCGCCCGCCGGTAAGATTGAACGGATCGAACTGGACAAGGCCGTCGCCGAAACCGTGGAGCTGTTTGAAAGAGATGCCAACTGCCGCGGTCGGATTTCAATTCAGAAGGATTTTAAGACCGGCTTGTTTGTTGATATGGACCAGGTTCATCTGCGCCAGGTATTGTGGAACCTCTTGCTCAATGCATCCGAGGCCATCAACGGCAGTGGAACAATCGCCGTCCGCCTTTATCCCACCAAGCCACATCGGGCATGCATCGAGGTCACCGATGACGGCTGCGGCATGTCGAACGACACCATCAAATCAATTTTCGATCCGTTTTTTACAACCAAACCAAACGGCACGGGATTGGGGCTCTCCATCGTCCACAGCATCATCGAATCGTATGACAGTCGTCTCGAAGTCGGTAGTCGTCAGGGCGATGGAACCACCTTTTCTTTCCGTTTGAAACGGATCGACCCGCCGACCGGGGCTTGACACTCCGCTTGATTTACGATACGAATTCCCACTTATACTTTTAAAATCTGATGAGCCGCAGCCGGTGCACCAGGTCGACAACATCCCGCCTCCAAGGTCTCGGCAGCGACTGTGGACCGCGGCCGAGCCGACGATCGAATCCCCCGGACCCGCAGAATACGGTGTTGCAGGCAAGACATGAGTACGGAAAAAAGAAGCGATATTCTTGAAAAACGGCGCAGCAAAATCAGCGACTTACGGACACAGGCGGTTGACGTTTACCCAAACGATTTCAAAGTGCTCCACACGGTCGCGGATATCATGGGGCAGGTGCAGGAGCCGGCTTCCCACGGCAGCGAGAGCGGACCGAAATTCGTTGCAGCCGGGCGCATGATGGCCGTCAACCGTTTTGGAAAGGCCGCTTTTTTGCGTTTCAGAGACCACACCGGCCAGATGCAGGCGTATATTCGCAAAGACAAGGTCGGCGACCGGGCCTACGATCTCTTCAAACAGCTGGATATCGGCGATATCATCGGGCTTTCCGGCACCCTGTTCAAGACCAAGACCGGAGAATGGACGCTTTTGGTCGAGGTGTTCGTCCTGCTTTGCAAATCGATTCGCCCCCTGCCGGAAAAATTTCACGGTCTCAAAGATCCCGAGAAGCGCTATCGCCAGCGCTATGTCGACCTGATTATGAATGCCGATGTGCGGCAGATTTTTTTGCGGAGATCTCAGACCATTCAGGCGGTGCGTGAGTTTTTCATTCAGCGCGACTTTCTCGAAGTCGAGACACCGATGATGCAACCGATCCCCGGTGGCGCCGAGGCCGCACCCTTCAAAACTTTCCACAACGCGCTGGGCATGAACTTGTATCTGCGCATCGCACCGGAGCTCTATCTGAAGCGGTTGGTCGTGGGTGGATTCGACCGGGTATTCGAGATAAACCGCAACTTCAGAAACGAAGGCGTTTCCACCCAGCACAACCCGGAATTCACGATGCTCGAATTCTATCAGGCCTACGCCACTTACGAAGACCTGATGGATTTGACCGAGCGGTTGATGGCGGAGGTGGCCGAAAAGGTCTGCGACGCGACATCCATTTCCTACCAGGGCCACACCATCGAATTCGGTGGCCCATGGCAGCGGTTGTCGCTGCTGGAGGCCTTAACCACGATCGGAGGGGTCGAAGCCCGTCTGCTGAAAGACCGCGATGGACTCCTGGCTTTTGCGGAACGTAACCAAGTGCAGGTGACCAAGACCGGACGCATCGGTAAGGTGATCACTAAAATTTTCGATGCGTTGGTCGAACCGAAACTGATTCAACCCACCTTCATCGTCGGGTATCCGGTCGAGGTGTCGCCGCTGTCCCGCAGAAGTGAGCGCGACCCCGGCCTCACAGATCGTTTCGAACTCTTCATCGCGGGGCGCGAGATCGCCAACGGCTTTTCAGAGTTGAACGATCCTGCGGACCAGAGAGAAAGATTCCTGCAGCAGGTTGCCAACCGCGAGGCTGGAGACGAAGAGGCCCATTTCATGGACGAAGACTACATCGAGGCCCTCGAGTATGGTATGCCGCCGACAGCCGGCGAAGGAATTGGTATTGACCGCCTGGTCATGCTCCTGACCGATTCACCTTCCATCCGCGAGGTGATTTTGTTCCCCCACATGAAGCCGGTTGAAAGAGGCAGGGGATAGTCGTCTGGCAGCGGCCGCGCATGACCGATCGGCCTGGAGCCAGTTACCGGACCTCAACGAATATGTCTTTCGAATATTTTATCGGCGGTCGCTATTTGAGGGCCCGACATAAACAGGCCTTTATCTCCCTGATTACGATTCTTTCCACAGCCGGTGTCATGGTAGGGGTCATGGCGCTCATCGTGGTGATCGCCGTCATGTCCGGCTTCGAATCGGACCTGAAGACGCGTATCCTGGGCGGTCAGGCCCAGGTTGTTATCATGCGTCAGGGTGGGGATTTCGATGATTATCGGCGGGTGGTCACCTATGCCGAATCGGTTGACGGTGTCTTGGCTGCCGCGCCGGTGATTTACGAGCAGGTTATGCTGCGCTCCGCCCGCGGCGTGTCCGGAGCCGTACTCAGAGGAATCGATCCGAAAAGCGCCGGCAAGGTCATCAATACGCTGGAGAACATTTCCCTGCCCGCCGGAAGTGTCGCGGCAAACCGTCCAGAGAACACCGCCGCCAGGACGCCCCCCATCGTGCTGGGAAGAGAGCTGGCCCGAAATCTGGGGGTGGTGAAAGGGGACGTGGTCTATTTGATCTCCCCCCGGGGAATGCTATCACCCATCGGGCACGTTCCGGCCATGAAGCAGTTTCAGGTGACCGGTTATTTCGAATCCGGCATGTATGATTTCGACGGTACGTTCGCCTATATCCGTCTCGACGACGCCCAGAAGCTGCTGCGCATGGATGATACCGTATCGGCCGTCGAACTGCGCGTCGAGGATGTCTACCACGCCCGCAAAATCGCCGATAAAATAACCGCCGGTCTTGGATTTCCATATTGGGCCTGGGATTGGGTGCGAAAAAATCAAAACTTGTTCACGGCCCTTAAACTCGAAAAAACCGCGATGTTCATCATCCTGACGCTGATCATCCTGGTGGCCGCGTTCAACATCGCCAGTACCCTTATCATGATGGTCATGGGCAAGACGCGTGATATCGCCATCTTGAAAGCCATGGGGGCGACCGACCGGAGCATCCGAAAAATATTTGTATTCAAAGGAATGACCATCGGCGTGGTCGGCACGGCTTTAGGAGTGTTGTTCGGCTCCCTGCTCTGCACCGTGCTTAAGCACTACAGCATTGTCGAACTCACCGGTGACATATACTATTTCACCACCAAACTGCCGGTCCGTCTCGAGCTTCTAGATGTCGTGATCATTGTCGGGGCGGCACTGGCCATCTGTTTCGTCGCTACGCTCTATCCGGCGCGACAGGCATCCAAACTCGATCCGGTCGAAGCGATACGTTATGGATAAAACCGCTCCCCTATCCCTTTCCGGTCAGCCGGTCGTACCGGGTGACGCGCTGATGGCCTTGCGGGATCTGAGCAAGAGCTACAACGGCAGCGGTGCCCGGATTGATATCTTAAAAGGGGTCAATTTCGATTTGTTTCCGGGCGAGACCCTGGCCGTGGTGGGGGCTTCCGGGATCGGGAAATCGACGCTGCTGCACGTCCTGGGAACACTGGACCGTCCCGACAGCGGCCGGCTGTTCTTCAAGGACCAAGATGTTTTGAGCTATGACGCCAATACGCTGGCGCGGTTCAGGAACGAATCGATCGGCTTTGTTTTTCAGTTTCATCACCTTTTGTCCGAATTCAGTTCACTCGAGAATACGATGATGCCAGCCCTCATAAGGGGGCGGAGCAAGAGTGCCGCGCTAGATGCGGCCGAGACCATTCTCGTGAGGGTCGGCCTCAAGAATCGCCTTCACCATCGGGTCACCAAGCTCTCGGGCGGTGAACAACAACGGGTCGCCTTGGCAAGGGCCCTGGTTCTCAAACCCGCCATTCTGCTGGCGGACGAACCGACCGGTAATCTCGATCAGGGTAACAGTACGCAGGTCCACGAACTGCTGATGGAATTGAACCGTGAACTTCACATGACCCTCGTTGTCGTGACGCACAATCTGGAACTCGCTGCGCTCATGGCCCGGAGGGTGACGATCGCAAACGGTCAGTTGATTGACACCGATTGATTGCGCTCCGGATCCATGCGGCGACGGACGCCGGCCTGAGGGCCCACTCGATAATTACGTCACACTTTGAACGCCGATGCATTCCGTACGGCCGCATTACGGAAACTCGGAATTCCGGATATTCTTGTTTTTTGCACCTCTCCGGCCGAGTGCCTCAACGCCCAATATTGCGAACTTGTTGTTTCGTGAACCCTGCGGGGTTTTCGTGGAGGCTGCCGGATTGAAGGTATGGGGATCATGCTGAAACGCTTCTTCTGGGTATTGGTTGCCGCCATTTCTGTTTTGCCGGTCACCGTGCTGGCGGCCAGAAAACCGGTCAACGTACTGATATTGCCGTTCGAGGTCAATGCAGCCCAGGATCTGGCGTATCTCAAGACCGAAATTCCGAAGGTTATCGGCCAGAACCTCACCCAGGAGGGAGCCACGGTTTTGTCACCGCCGGAAGCCTTCGTGTCGCCGACAGGCATACCGGATTTGAGCCCCGCAAATATCCGCCGGACGGGAGAGGAAAGCGGGGCCAACTTCGTGCTCTGGGGAAGCATGACGATGATCGGTCAGCAGTTCAGCTTGGATGTCCGTCTACTGGAAGTATTCAATCCCAATCCCCCGAAAGTCTTTTCGATTGTCGGACAGGGTCTCGAAAACCTGCCGCTGAAGGTCAAGGAACTGGTCAGCGACATTCTGGTGGTCATTTTCGAGCAGAAGAAAATATTAACGATCCAAATCGAGGGCAACAAGCGGATCGAAGCCGATGCCATTCGGAAGATCATCAAAACCGCCCCTGGCGACATCTATTCGGTCAAGAACTTGTCAGATGATCTCAAGGCCATATACGGGATGGGTTATTTTGACGATGTCCGGGTAGAGGCCGAGGACGAACCCGATGGCAAGGTTGTGGTGTTTCAGGTCAAGGAGAAACCGACCATCCGTTACATTCGGTTTGAGGGCAATCGGGTATTCGATGACAAGGAAATGAAAGAGAATATCACCCTCAAAACCGGTTCAATTTTGAATATTTTTCAAATCCAAAACAATGTTCAACGAATCGAAGGGCTGTATAAAGACAAGAATTACCACAACGTCAAGGTGGCGTACAAAATTCAGGAGGAACCCAATAACCAGGCTGATGTGACCTTTACGATCGAAGAAGGGAAAAAGGTGCGGATCGAGCACATTTTCTTCGTCGGCAACAAAGCCTTCACCGACAAACAGCTCAAAAAACAGATGGGGACCTCGGAAAAGGGATTTTTTTCTTTTATCACCGATTCCGGCGATTTGAAAAAAGAGGATCTGGACCAGGATGTCAGCCGCCTGGAAGCCTTTTACCAAAACCAGGGGTATATCCGCGCCAAAGTCGGTGAACCGCAGATCGAATACAAGGAAGATGGGATCGACGTCACGATCAAGATCGAGGAAGGGCCGCAATTCAAGGTGGGGACCATTGATGTGAAGGGGGATTTGATATTTCCCAGGGAAGTGCTGCTCGATAAAATAAAGCTGCGAAAGGAGGAATTTTACAACCGGACGGTGCTCCGCGACGATCTGCTCGCTCTGAGCGACCTGTATTCGGATGAGGGCTACGCGTTTGCCGACATCACCCCGCTCATCGACGAAAACGCCGAAACCCAGGTGGTCAATATCACGTATCAGTTCGACAAGGGACAGCAGGTATACTTCGAAGAAATCACCATCAGCGGCAACTCCAAAACCAGAGACAAGGTGATCCGCCGTCAGCTTGAAGTCTATGAACAGGGGCTCTACAGTGGTTCGCGCTTGAAGCGCAGTATCCGCAACCTGAACCGTCTCGATTATTTCCAAGACGTAAAGGTAAACACAACCAAAGGCAGTGCCGATGACAAGATGCTGCTCAATATCGACGTCGAGGAAAAGTCCACCGGCCAGTTCAGTGTCGGCGGCGGCTACAGCAACACAGAGAAGGTCTTTTTCGTCGGTTCGATTTCGCAGCGCAACCTCTTCGGCCGCGGGCAGATTCTCTCCTTGGCAGCCGAAATAGGAACAGTGAATCAACGCTATAATTTGTCGTTTACCGAACCGTGGCTTTTCGACATCCCGCTCTCGGCCGGGTTTCGGATATACGACTGGACGACCGAATACGACGCCTATGACAAAACCAGCATCGGAGCCTCGATCTTTTTTGGCTACCCAATATTCCGGGACACTCGCCTCAGCACGAGCTTCACCTATGACCGGGCCAAGCTGGATATCACCGATTTCGAGGCCACTCCGGTGTCGATCCTGAGCCTTTTCGAGCAGTTCGGCAACAGCCCCATCACCACCCTGAGTGTCCTGGCATCGATCAACTACGATACCCGTGACCGGATATTTTCGCCCACGAACGGTGCAGATCACCGCTTCAGTGTCGAATATGCGGGGCTGGGAGGTGATGTCGGCTTTACCAAGTATATCGCTCAGGTCTCATGGTATGTTCCCATCATTCGTAAATTGGTCGGCCATGCGAGAGTCAAGGGCGGTTACGTGACCGAAAATTCCGCCGGGGTGCTCCCTGACTACGAACTGTTTTACATGGGCGGTTTCGATTCGATCATCGGCTACGACAGGGACGAAATCCAGCCCAAGGATTTGAGGGGGGACCCGATCGGAGGTGACAAATTCGCATTCGCCAATCTGGAATTGATTCACCCGCTGCTGCCGAGCTTCGGGCTGGACGGGTTCGTTTTCTTTGACATTGGGGCCATTACCTCGAGTCAGCCCGGTGCCGAACCGCAAAATTTCGATTCCGATTCTCTGCGTAAAAGCGTCGGATTAGGGGCACTCTGGAATTCACCCATGGGCGCCATCGGCCTGGCATACGGGTTCAAACTCGACAAGAAGGAGGGCGAAAGCGCCGGCGCTTTTGAATTCAATATCGGCGGCGCCTTTTGACGGGCGGCAAACCCTGCTTGATTGGTTGTATTTAAACCGGGTGCTCTGCAGCCGACTACAACCGCAACGATTAACGCACTAACGTGCATTTGTTTTTCCGGTCTACGGCCGGAAATCCAAGCCACCCGCTATGCGGGTGGTCGTTGACTCATGGGCAAGATAGAGATAGAGTAATTGGTCAAAAAAATTTTGTGCCGCAGATCGGCCCGGTACCCGCTATTTTCTAACAGACGGTCCAGCGGCCCGAGGTTGTCTCTCGGGCCTGCCGTGCCTGTGATCTGCTGCCAAGACACTAAGAATACGGTTAAAAGGGGGAAGAAGATGCAACAATACAAGGTTTTCGCTTCGGCTTTGACTGTTTTGTTGGTGCTCGCCGGAAGTGGTTGGGCAGCCGACGTGGCCAAAATCGGTGTCGTCGATGGTCAGCGCGTGCTGGAAACATCCACTGCCGGCCAGGCCGCGCGGGCCCAAATCAAGGAGAGCTACCAGCGGATGGAAGAAGATATGAAGAAGAGGGGCGCTGAATTCGAAGAGTTGAAAAAGCAATTCGAGCGCAATGCCATGGTAATGAGCCAGGAAAAGCGTGAAGACTCGCAGCGGGAAATGCAAATCAAGCAAATGGATCTTCAGCAGCTCGGAAAGAAATACAGCGGCGACCTCAAGGAATTGGAGCAAAAATTGACCGACCGCATACAAAAAGATGTCCTGAATTTGGTCGCAGAAATCGGTAAAGAAGAGGGCTATTTGCTGATTGTCAGCAAACCCGCCGTTCTCTATAACCCGACGGCCATCGACCTTACCGATAAATTGATCCAGAAGTACAATGCGAAATATGGCAAGGGTCAAACCGAAGCGTCCAAAAAGTAATGGCGCTCCTTGTCAGTCATCAAAGCGCGGATACCTTGACCAGCTGAAAAGGACGATGCAATGGAAATTCCACTCAAACACCTTGCCGAGCATGTCGGCGGACATGCCAAGG
>JARROL010000087.1:0-15490 GCA_037383965.1 Desulfobacterales bacterium
TATCTGCCGCACGTGGAATCCTCCTTTAATCCCGATGCCTACAGCAAATTCGGTGCGGCAGGTGCCTGGCAATTTACCCGCTCCACCGGCAAACAGTACATGACCGTCGGTTACACCGTTGACGAACGCCGCGATCCGATTCGTTCATCGCATGCGGCGGCTCGGCTGCTGAAAAGCAACTACGAAAAGCTCAGGGATTGGCCCATGGCCATCACCGCCTACAACCATGGGGCCGCCGGTATGTTGCGCGCCCAGAGAAAGATGGGAAGCTATGCGGCGATCTTTAAGAGCTATCGGAGTCGAATATTCAGATTCGCATCGAGGAATTTCTATTCTGAATTTTTAGCAGCGCGCGAAGTGGCTGAGAATTATCGCCATTATTTCGGAGATCTCGAATTTAATGCCCCGCTGAAGACTACGGCGGTGAAACTGGCCGGCTTTGTATCGTTACCGCAATTGGCCCGGCAATTGGATATTGACATGGGCATTTTGCGCAAGCTCAATCCGGCCCTGAGAAAACCGGTCTTCACCGGACAGAAATATGTCCCCAAAGGCTACCGGCTGCGATTGCCCGCAGACGAAGAGCGGAATTGGGAAAACCTCATGGCTGATCTGCCGCCGGAGATATTCCGGTATGATCAGAAGCATGGCCGCCTCTACACCGTGCGCCGGGGTGATACCGCCGGCGATATTGCCAGACTGCACGGCATTCGTCTGACGGATTTGATGGCCGCCAACGACCTGGATAGAAGGGCCACCGTCTACGTCAACCAGAATCTGCGCATCCCCGTTCCTGATGAAAAAAAGCCTCAAATTGCCGTTCGCCCGGAACCCCGAAAGACAGAGCTCGCACAAGTGCCGTCACCACCCCCCTCTGTTGCTGAAGGCCAAACACCAATTGGCGCACTGGATCAAAGGGCCGCAACCGCAAGCGTTCCGCAACGAATAGGCGCAGTAATCGCACCGTCGATTAAACCGTCCGTGGAAAAAGTCCCCGTCGCAATCATGATACCCCTTGCGGGCGAACATCACGGAACAAGTTTCGGCAATTATCCAACAATTACATCTCTGATCGAACAGGTCGCTACCGTTTCCGCAACATCGGGTTCTGTGCCGGTATCCGATCCGCTTGTCATGGACAACGAACTTACGCGAGCCGATCCGACACTTTCCGCAAAGGAAAATACAGTTTCGGTGTCGACAAATGCTCCTGAGTCAGAAAACACTCCGGCTTCTGATTCGGCCTCGGCCGGTGCACTCGACCCGAAAATGGTCATCGGCAACCTTTCGATAACACGCGTGGTCTCGAACGACGACCGGCCGATCGGCATCATTCAGGTGGAAATCGAGGAAACTATCGGGCATTATGCCGAATGGCTTGGGGTTAGAGCCGCAGAAATTAGACACCTCAACGCCATTCCATATGGACAGGTCATTCACATCGGGCAACAGCTGAAAATCCCGCTGCGCCGAGCAACGAAGGAAGCCTTCGAGGAGCAACGATTCGAATACCACAAGGAATTGGTGGAAGACTTTTTCTCTTCCTATCGCGTCGAGGCGGTGCAGGTTTATTGCATTCAAAAAGGCGACACCCTCTGGACGCTCGCCAACGAAAAATTCGAACTGCCCTTATGGTTGATCAGAAGATATAACCCGGATACCGATCTCGCCACATTGGTCACCTCTCGAAACCTGCGGATACCGGTGGTGGAAAAAGCCATTTAGTGCCCATCCAAGATTTTATTAAGGGCGCTGATACGTTTCCGATTCAGGAATGTGCATTTTCCTGCAAATTATTGGAATTTGATATTTCTGAACACCTCAATAACCGGGATAGTATCATTACAGATTACCCTTCAATTGCGTATCGTAAGGTTAAGTTTCATATCAGGCCTCCAGCGTCAAACCGACACTTCCGACCTTTAATTTCGAGTGTAGCATCGATGCTCTCGGCAGTCCGGTGCAGTGGGAAACACCGATGCGCTCTATTTTGTAGCGGTCGATCACTTTCAGGGTTTCATCAAACTGCTCGTCACTCGCAAAACCCAGATGGGTTCCGCCGATGATGGCGAAGATTTTATTTCGCCTGGTTTTTTCCAGGGCATACTCAATGATGTTGATCATGCCGGCGTGGGCACAGCCGAGAACGATGATCAACCCTTTATCCGAATCCACGATCAGCGACAGGTCGTCATTTAAAGGGTCGGGGTGGATCTTTTCACCACCAGCTGTAACGGCCGTCATTTTGGCATCTCCCTTTTCAAATGTGTTCGTCCGGGGAACCTCGCCGGTCAGAAACACACCGGGACCCACCTCAACCATCCCGGTTTCCAGTCGAAATCTCGCACCGAGTGATTCCAGATAACGTCGACTGTGGGGAATACCGATAAACCGTGTGCTTCCCTCTGCGGACCAAATCCGATCCATGAAGATATCCGGGTGGCCGTAAACATCCACCGGTCCGCTGACTTGAAGGACCGCCGGCAGCCCGCCCGTATGATCGTAGTGGCCATGACTGATCATGATCGCCGCGATGTCGCGCAAGTCTTTCTTGAGCGCCAGGGAATTCTGTACGATCCCGAAGCCTTGTCCTGTGTCGAACAAATAATTCCGGTTGTCGGTTTCCACGTAGCAGGCAAAACCGTGTTCACCGATGATGCCGAAAGGAACACCAACTGAATTTTCACAGAGAATGGTCAGCTTCGTTTTCATTTGCCGCCTCCTTTAAGGGGTTCAATCAATCTTTTCAATGAATTGTCCGAATAATTATGTCAGTTCTGAAAACGCTCTTGACCTGGCATTTTAGTATGATATTTGCTTTCATATAGAAGATGGTTTTATGAATCAATATAAAGTACGGATTAACAAATACTATTAACGACTGCCTCAACATTCAAATATTGAGCCGGTTGGCCTGGAGAGTGGTAAGAAACCTCGATCTCGAATCTAAAATGAAGGGGGGACGAAATGATCCGGAAAAAACGGTTACACACGCCGCGGTCGGCGACAGAAGTCCTTTTGCGAGGCTTGTTCGTTCTATTCCTTTTTCTGCTGTGCCTCGGCCCGGCATCGGCCCAGAGTCCAAACCAGGTAAAAATGGGCATCATGACGGGAGGCCCCAAGGGAACCTACTACCAGTTCGGCTTGAACCTGAAACAACTTTTCGCGCTCGCCAATGTTGATCTCCGGGTCGATAACTCCAAGGGATCGGTTGAAAATATCTATGCGGTTTACCAGAAACCGAATACCCAATTGGGGATCGTCCAGTCGGACGTGCTGGCTTTTGTGGCACAGGTTCAAACCAATCCGGCCTTGAAACAGATCGCTTCGAAAACCAGGATGGTCTTTCCGCTCTACAACGAGGAGATTCACCTGCTCGGGAAAAAGGAGATTTCCAATTTTGATTACTTGGCCGGGAAAAAGGTGGCCATCGGAACGGAGGGCAGCGGCAACTACCTGACATCACGGCTCCTCTTCAAGGTTTCGGGGGTTGAACCGGCGGAAATGCTGACCATAGGACTTGACGAGGCCTTGGACCAGCTGAAGCAGGGAAAAATTGACGCCATGTTTTACGTGGCCGGTTACCCGGTCAAACTTTTCAGCGAAAACGTCACGGCAGAAGACAATCTGGCCTTGATCCCGATAACCAACAAGAGCATTCTGGAATTCTATCCCCAATCTGAGATCCCGGCCAACACTTACACGTGGCAGGACAAAGCCGTGGAAACCGTCGCGGTGAAAGCCGTTCTCATCTCCTACGACTTCAGGCGTTTTCATTGCGAAAATGTCGGACGTATGGCCAAACTTATTTATGAAAACCTCGACTGGCTGATCCAAAACGGGCACCCGAAATGGAAATCCGTCGACCTGAACTACCCGCTCAAGGGCTGGGAACAATACGATTGCGTGAAAAAATACCTGACAGGGACCAGCCCGCCGACATCAAAACGGGAGTCGGGTGAACTCAACCCGGTGCTGGATGCGATTAAAGAGATGCTTTCTGAGTAATCCAACTAAGAAAAAAAGTATATTTACTTGACATCTCTTTGCGGGCGTGTCATCACTAACCCGTTTCATGGTAAAGGAGCATTTTAATGATCGGGCTGAATTCAGGCAGGCACCTTTATTACGGGTATTATGACGACACCCGTGGTCTGCCTGGGGTTCGCTGAACCATCACCAACCCAAAAAGCCGCAGGCAGATCGTGCCTGCCGCCACATTTTAAAGGAGTCGAATCATGAAAACCTATGATGTAAATGTCAAAGAATTCATCCCGCTCATTTCCCCACATGCGTTGAAAGATGACATGCCGATTACCCCCGAAGCCGCCCGGACCGTTATATCGGGACGGCGGGTCATTCAGGACATTATCGACAAGAAAGATCGGCGTTTGCTGGTCATTGCCGGGCCATGCTCGATCCACGACGAAGCAGCGGCCCTGGAGTATGCCGATAAACTCAACCGTTTAAAGGAAAAGGTCAAAGAGACCATTTATCTGGTGATGCGGGTGTATTTCGAAAAACCTCGCACGAACGTAGGATGGAAGGGCCTCATCAACGATCCCGGTCTCGATGGCTCCTGCGACATGATGCAGGGATTGCTCAAGGCGCGCGCGATGTTGCTGAAAATCACAGAAATGGGTCTTACCACCGCTACCGAAATGCTCGATCCGATCACCCCTCAGTATATTGCCGGCTTGGTCTCTTGGGCAGCCATCGGCGCCCGCACGACCGAATCGCAGACCCATCGGGAAATGGCCAGCGGTTTATCCATGCCGGTGGGGTTTAAAAACTGCACCGACGGCGGACTCGATACGGCACTGAACGCCATGATCGCCGCCGGTTCACCCCAAAGTTTTCTGGGCATTGACCCGGAAGGCAAGGCCTGCATTGTTAAAACCACCGGCAATCCGTTTACGCACATCGTGCTGCGCGGCGGCCGCCGCCCCAATTACGACTCGGTCAGCATTCGCGAGGCTTTGCGGCTGCTGCGAGACAAGAATCTTCCCGAAGCGGTCATCGTCGATTGCTCGCATGCCAATTCACGTAAGCGCTACGAAGAACAGACGGTGGTTTGGCAGGATGTTATCAATCAGCGGGTTGGCGGCACCGATGCCATCATCGGTTTGATGTTGGAGAGCAACCTGCGGGAAGGCCGACAGGATTATAACGGGCGCCTGGACACCTTGCGGTACGGAGTTTCGATCACCGACGCCTGCATGGACTGGGAGACCACCGAAGAACTGATCCTTTCAGCCCATGATCAGCTGTGCCGGCTTACCGCTCCAACCTCTCGTGCGGCTGCTGCAACCGCCGCCGCAAAATCGAATGGGTAGAGGAAACGAGAGTCCAGTATGTCGAACCCAAAACAGATTTTAACGATGCTGGTCGAGAATGAGCCCGGTGTCACCGCACGCGTTTCCGGGCTTTTTGCCGGCCGCGGTTATAACATCGAATCGATCTGCGGTGCCCCGACCGCCAACCCGAAAATGTCCCGCATCACCATCACGACGACCGCCGCTCCGGAGCAGCTCGAACAAATTATGAAGCAGCTGAGGCGACTCATCAACGTGATCAAGGTTCGTGACATGACCGGTAAAAAAGCCGTCAAGCGCGAAATGGCGTTGATTTGTGTCGAAGCCAAGTCGGAGAAACGGCCCGAAATACTCAGAATCGCAGAAACTTTCAGGGGCCGGATCGTCGATACCGGTGCAACCCATTACATCATCGAGGCGACCGGCCGGCAGGAAAAAATCGACGCCCTCATCCGGCTTCTGGAGCCGATAAAACTGGCCAGATCAGGGATATTGGCGCTGTACCGGGAGCCGGAATAGAGGTGAGCTAAACCATCGGTATGACTATATTATTTCCGTTTGGAGGACGTGTGCCAAAAAATATTGACACCACGCCCATGGCAGCACTGCCGCTCATCACCCCCATGAAAATCAGGTCCATCGGTCCGTCACCACTGCCCCCTTCCGATGTATCAATGACGACGGTTGGATCCAGAATCACGGTCGCAGCGGAAACCGAATGACAATAATACAACCGTCTTTTTCTCTTTAAACGGCTATCCCCGGTTCCGATGCAGCGGTCCATCCCGGGGATCCCATGCGAATTGACAATCCCACGGCAGTGTGCCATCAAAGAGTCGACTGACGTTTCCGAAGACCGTCCCGATTTTTAGCGTGCAACAGTTGAACGGCAGCGGTCCTCTACCGGCGGTCTGACCCCCATGCGAAGGGTACAGAATGCCGGCGCCTATCTTCTCAACAACCTGTCCAGTTCAATGCCTCCGCACGACGGTTTTCAATTGCTTTAAACCGGGGCCATTTTCCCGGAATTATATGATCGCTGAATCCACGCAGTAAACAGGTCTCGGCGATCCTGCAATCCTCACCGTTTGTATCGATAAAAGGAGGGCGCGTCATGAAAACAAACTTTTTAAAAAGCCTGATCGTATTGCTGATGACCATCTCACTGACGTTGCCTGCGGGGGTTGTGCACGCAGCGCAGCCGATCGTCATCGGCTGCCCTCTGGCCACCGCCTTTCTCTACGGCTGGGATGCCGAACGAAGTTATCGACACCCGGGATCTCGAACCCGGCGTGCCGGTCAGCGAAGCGCTGTTAGCCGTGGAAAAGCTGATTTTGGATAAAAAGGCCGACTTTATCATCGGTGGGCCGGTCCGATCCGAGGCGGCACTGGCAGCCATGCCGTTGCTGTCAAAATACAAGAAGGTGTCCATTCTCACCACCGGTGTACTGACACCGAAATATAACGCCCTGGTCGCCGAACAGTACGACAAATTCAAATACTGCTTCCGCATCCATGGCGAAGCCAAGAATCTTGTGGGTGAGATTTTCGCCAACTTTACCGAACTAAAGGACAAGTACGGGTTCAACAACCTGTTTATCATCGCCCAGGATGTCAGTCACGCGCGCGGTGCAGCCAACATCATCAAGGCCATCGCCGAAAAGAAGGGGTGGAATGTAACGGGTCTTGAAATTTATCCCACCGGCGCCACTGATTTTTCAATGGGTCTGCTGAAAGCCAAGGAATCGAAAACGGAAATTATCAACATCTGGATGGACATGCCCGAAAGCGCCATCCTTTTGAAGCAGTGGTACGACATGCAGATTCCGGCGCTGCCCTTCGGTTCCACGCTTGCCGCCGCGGAGCAGCCCGGGTTCTGGAAGGCAACGGATGGAAAGGGAGAATACACTCTCTGTAACGTGGTCAACGCCGGCAATGCGCCCTCAAATGCCACGCCCTGGACGATGAAATTCTACGATGCCTACACCAAGCGCTGGGGCATTGAACCGGAAGGTTTGGGCACCTCCAGCAGCTACATGGCGGTATATGTGCTCAAGGACGCCATCGAGCGTGCCGGTAGTCTCGATTCCGACAAAGTCGTGACCGCACTCGAAAAAACCGACATCATGGGCGTGTACGGAAGACTCCGTTTCGACCCCAAAGGCCACCAGGTTATCCCTGCAACCGACCCCAAGGAGGGGGCCGTCGGCAGCATACTGCAGTGGCAGGACGGCAAACGCGTCGTGGTGTATCCCAAGAGCATCGCCACCGGAGAGATCCAGCTGCCGCCCTGGATGCAAAAATAGTCTAGAAATGGCGTTATACCGTGATTCCCCGACTGATTAGGGGCAGATCGGCGTCAGTCGCGCAGTAAACCGGCTAACGGGCTCAACGGACTAACCGGCAAACGGACCAACCGACCAATGGACATCCTCATTTACGGTACGATCAATAGTGTGGCGCTGATGCTTTATGCATTGGGCTTCGCGCTTGTTTACGGCACCAGCCGGCTGCCGAATTTCGCTCACGGCGCACTGTATGTCCTGAGCGGGTTTATCGTCTGGAGCGCGCTCAACACCTTCGGCCTCAACTATTTTATCAGTATTGTCCTGGCGCTGGTCATCACGGCGATCATCGGTGCCGTCATTTACCGGGTTTTCCTGATCCGTGTCAGAGGCATGGAAATCTCCGAAATCATCGCCTCCTACGCCATCGCGCTGGCCATCTTGGAAGGTCTGAGGTGGGGCGGATTCAAGGGTATGACCTACACCCTGCCACCCTTCATCGAGGGGAGCATAACCATCGCCGGCATTTCCGTGGACTATCAGCGACTGTTGGCGGTGGGCATCGGTGCGGCTCTAGTCGCCTTTTTATGGGTGTTCACGCATTACACCCGCATCGGTCTGGCCCTGCAAGGCATGGCCCAGGATGAACGGGCAGCCCTCATGCTGGGGATCGACTCGGATTTTATGGCTGTAGTGGCCATGGGGCTCGGCTCCGCGCTGGCGGCCCTGGCCGCCATCGTCCTTTTGCCGCTTGGCAATATCGTGGTCGAGTCCGGCTACAACGTCTTGATCCTGGCCATCGCGGTCTGCATCGTTGGAGGGATCGGGAGTTGGGTCGGCGCGGTGCTGGCCGCTTTTATCATCGGTTTTGCCCAGATCCTGACAGTTGTCTACCTCGGTTCCCATTTTCAGATGGTCGTGGCCCTGCTGGCCATCATTCTCACGCTGATTCTCAAACCATCCGGCCTCTTCGGTCGGCAGAAAGAACTGGAGGAACGGGTTTGAACGCCGCAGCACCGCAACGTCGCAAGGAAAGGATCGACCGCGGCATCAAGCTGCGCACCGAAGGGATCTACGCCCTGATGTCCTGGCGGGAGCTGGCGTATCTAACCGTACCCCGCCTGGTGCTGATCGTCGGCCTGCTGTCCCTGCCGCTGGTGATGCCCGGCATGTATTGGCAGCGGGTGGTTTCCATTGTCTGTATTTACGCCCTGCTGGCCCTGAGCTTCGACTTCCTCGCCCACTTCGTGGGGTTGGTGTCCCTTGGCGGGGCCTTTTTCGTGGGCACCGGCAGCTATCTGACCGCGATCCTGAACACCAAACTGGGTCTCTCCCCTCTCGTCGCCATACCCGGTGCCACCCTGATCGGGGGAGCTCTCTGCACCTTGATGCTGCTGCCGTGTCTCCCTTTGCGCGGGGTCTACTTCGCCATCGTAACCCTGATGTATCCCTTATTTCTGGCCCGGGTGATCGAAGCGCTGGACATTCTCGGCGGCACCGATGGGATCATGGGCATCGACAGCTTCCCCAGCGCCTGGCTGGAGCAGTATTTTGTCATCATCATGTTGCTGCTGCTTCTTTTCGCCGTCCGCCGTCTGGTCAACACCGATCTGGGACTCGTGCTGCGCGCCGTAAAAGACAACGATCAGGCCGTCAGGGCGTCCGGCATGGACGTAACCCGTTACCGGGCCCTGGCGGTGTTCATCGCCTCGGCCATCGGTTGTCTGGCCGGGGCCTGCCTGGTGCACATCTACATGTGGGCCGGCATTTCCACCTTTGCGCTGGACTTCTCGGTGCTGCCGATTGCGGCGACGGTCATCGGGGGCAGCGGAACCCTTGTCGGACCGCTGCTCGGCTGCCTGATTCTGGTGCCGGTGTCGGAACTTCTGCGGGAGTTCGGCACCCTTCGAATCGTGTTTTACGCGCTGATCCTTCTGGCCTTTATCGTCTTTCGAAGCGAGGGATTGATGGTCTACGGCCAACGAAAGTATCATCAGATCCAAAGGTGGACAAAAATATGAAGGAAGAGCCGCTCCTGGAAGTCCGGGAAGTGACCAAAACCTTTGGCGGCATCATTGCGCTCAACCGGGTCAGCTTCGATGTTGAGAAGGGGGAAATCCTGGGCATCATCGGCCCCAACGGCTCCGGAAAAACCACGGTGGTCAATTGCATCACCGGTTTCATCAAGGCCTCCTCCGGGCGTATCCTTTTTCGCGGTCGAGACATTACCGGAATGCGACCCCACCGGATCGCCGACATGGGGGTAACACGCACGTTTCAGATTATGCGCCCCTATTACAGTCTACCGGCCTACAAAAATATGGTCATTCCGCTCTTTTCTCCCCGCGCCCGGCGCACGGGCGGTTGGCGTGGCGGCGGTCGACTGGGCGACCGGAACACGGTCGGCATCGATATTCTGGAAGAAATCGGTTTCGAACGCGACTCGTATGTCCCCTATAAAGTAACCGCCACCCTGCCGACCGGTTACCTCAAACGCCTGGAACTGGCCCGCTGCCTGGCACTCAAGCCGGAACTGATCATATGTGACGAAGTCTTCTCCGGGCTGAGCATGAGCGAAATCGCCAGCATGGTGCCGTTGATCGAACGGCTTCAGATGGACGGCATCACCTTGATCATGATCGAGCACCGGCTGCGGGAGCTGTTTAAAGTAGCGAACCGGGTGATGGTGCTCAATTTCGGCGAAAAACTGATCGAAGGGCCCCCCGCAGAGGTCATGGCCGACAAGCGGGTCAGGGAGGCCTATTTCGGATCGGAAAGCGCCGAGGAGGTGATGAAACATGCTTGAGGCCTCCGGTCTCATGGTCTTTTACGAGAACATGCTGGCCCTCAACAACGTTAGCCTCCAGTGTGGCGAGAACCGGATCGTCGGGGTCTTCGGCGCCAACAGTGCGGGCAAATCGACGCTCATGTACGCACTTTCCGGCATCATGCTCGACATTCGCAAAAAGGAGGAAATGGCCGGCGGCGAGCGCATCACGATCAGCGGCAGCATCCGCTATAAGGACCGCGAATTGATGGCGGTGAAACCCAGCCGCAGGGCAAAACTGGGAATTATCCTGTGCCCGGAACGCCGGTGCATTTTCAAAGAAAGCAGTGTTCTGGAAAACCTGAAGATCGGCGGATACCTGGCCACCGCCGCTCAGGCAAAAGAAACCCTGGCGTACGTTTTCACGGTTTTCCCGGCCCTTAAAAAGCTTAAAAACAGGGTCGGCGGCTTCCTCAGCGGCGGTGAACAGCAGATGCTGGCGATCGGCCGGGCACTGATGGCCCAGCCGAAAATACTGCTTCTCGACGAGCCCCTGCTGGGTCTCAGCCCCTTGATGCAGGCCATGCTCATGCGCGCCACCCGGGAAATCAGGGATCAGCGCCGGATATCGATCATCGTCACCGAGCAGTACGCCCGCCCAGTCCTTCCGATCATCGACTACGCCTTCATCCTGGAAAACGGCTCGGCGGTTCTGGAAGGCACGCGCGAGGAACTGATGGACAACCCGGATGTCCGCTCGGCCTATTTCGGCGTCTGACCGCAGCGTCGGCCTGACGCCGACGCTGTGGTAATATTGTCGACGTCGGCTGTCCGTAGAATGGAAAGAAGCAGCAAAACCGTGAACACCGATCGGAAAAATTTAACCGAGGAATTGACCTTTACCCGGTTCGACCGGATGAGTGACCGTTATCCGGAAAGGCCTGCGGTTGTCTACCTCGGTGAACGGTTCACTTACCGCCGTCTGCGAACTCTGAGCGAGCGCTTCGCCGGTGCACTAGCCGCCATGGGGGTCGTTAAGGGCGACCGCGTGATGATCTACATTGCCAATTCCATCCAGTGGGTCATCGCCTTTCTCGGCATCCAAAAGATCGGTGCCGTCATCGTCCCGGTGTCACCCATCTATACTTCCCACGAAATCGCCTACATGATTGAAGACGCCGGGGTCGAAACCATCATCTGCATGGACACCAATTACGGCTATGTGAAAGAAACGGTTGCAGTGACCGGCCTCAAACGGGTGGTCGTGACCAACCTGGCCGATCTTCTGCCGCTCTGGAAAAGGGTCCTCGGCGTGCTCTTCGACAAGATTCCCAGCGGTAAGGTGGTGCGCGACAACCGGGTGTATTCCTTCCGCTCCTTATTGAAACATTCCCCACTGGAAGGCCGCGTGCCCATCGACCCCGAAAGGGACTTGTCTTACATCCTTTACACCGGCGGTACCACCGGATTCCCCAAGGGAGTCCCCGGCACGCATATCGGTATGACCTCCTATGTCAACGATGTCACAGAGGACGTGGCCGGCAACCATATCGACGAAGGCCGGGACACCTATATCGCCGTCAACCCGCTGTTTCACAACATGGCCCTGGGGTTGTACATGGCCGTCGGCTTGAACAAGGGCAACGCCACGATGCTGATGCCGGTTCCTCAAGTGGATGCCATCTTGGCGACCATCCAGCGCTACCGGGTCCGCTGGCTGCTCGGTGTGCCGGCCCTCTATCGGATGATTCTCGAAAACGACCGGCTCGACCGCTACGACCTCGGCTCGTTGACCTATTGCTATTGCGGCGGGGATGTCCTGCCCGAGGAGGTCAAAGTGCGCTGGCACGAACGCTGCGGTGTTCCGATCTACCAGGTCTACGGATCCACCGAGGTGGGTCACGTCGCCTACAGCAAAATCGGTGAGGAGCCCAGCCCGAGGGCCATCGGGTTCCCTTTGAAAAGCCGGGAGTGCCTGATCGTCGACCCTGAGACCCTGGAGCCGGTCCCCGAGGGCCAAAATGGAGAACTCCTGGTCACCTCACCGTATACGCTGAAAGAATACCACAACAAGCCGCAGGAAACACGGGAGACCTTCGTCCAGCTGGATGGAAAAACCTGGTGCCGAATGGGAGACTTCGTCCGGGCAAAACCGACGGGCGAACTGATTTATATCGAGAGGTCGGCCGACATCATCAAGCACAAAGGTTTCCGGGTGTCGGCATCGGAGGTAGAAGCCGCCCTGCAGGACCACCCTACGGTTATCGGTGCCTGCGTGGTCGGCATTCCGGATGTCAAGGTGGGGGAAAGGATCAAGGCGATCGTGGTTCTCAAGGAAGATGCCCGGGGTGTGGGTGGTACCGAATTGACGAAGTGGTGCCGGGAACGGTTGGCGGCCTACAAGGTTCCCTCATACATCGAATTCAGGGACATGCTGCCCAAATCCAAGGTCGGCAAGCTGCTCAGGCGTGAGGTCCGTGACGACGAAAGCCGGCGCATCTCGAAAGATAAAAAGGTATTTACCCAAAAAGGAGCGTGACATGTCAGGAAGTGTTCTAAACGGAAAGCGCCTGCTGGCTGTGGACGACGAACCCGATGTCCTCGACACGCTGGAGGATATTTTGGCGGATTACGACGACTTAATGCTCGACCGGGCAACGGACTACGAGACCGGATTTCACCTGCTGCGCTCCTGGACCTATGACGCCGTCATCCTCGACATCATGGGAGTGAGGGGATTCGATCTGCTCAACGCAGCGGTCCACCTGGGATTCCCTGCGGTCATGCTCACCGCCCATGGGTTGTCACCCGAGAACTTGAAAAAATCGATCGAAATGGGCGCCCGGGCCTATATCCCGAAAGAAAAAATGGTCGAAATCGACGCGTTCCTCGAAGACGTCCTGACGTTGGCGCATCGATCGAGCCTCAGCAGCATGGTCAACCGACTCGGGGGCTTCTTCAACAAAAAATTCGGTTCCAAGTGGATGGAAGACGAAAAAACTCTCTGGGACCGTGTGACCGGCGGTCTCTACGAACCCGAACCGGCCATCTTGAAGAAAAAATAACCGCTTTTTGCGCGAACTTTAATAATCTTCTGCCAAAGATTGACGATGGCCATGGGGTGCCTGCCGATCTTGATAAAGGGGTATGCGGTTTGAGAACAAATCACGACCCGGTCGAACCGAAGGCGCGGCTCACCATGGCGCGGGCCTCCTCCTGTATCTGGCGCAGGTGCTCGGATCCTTTGAAGCTTTCGGTGTAAATCTTGTAGATCTCCTCGGTGCCGGAGGGACGCGCGGCAAACCACCCGTTTTCGGTGACGCCTTTCAGACCGCCGATGGGGGCGTTGTTTCCGGGGGCCTGGGTCAATGCAGCCTGAATCGGTTCGCCGGCCAGGCTCTTGGCGGTGATTTGATCCGGCGTGAGGTTTTTCAAGACCTCTTTCTGGGCCGCTGTCGCCGGAGCGTCGAGCCGCTCGTACACCGGGCGGCCGAACCTGTCGGCCAGTTCCTGATAGTGCTGCTCCGGATCACGTCCGGAACCGGCGGTGATCTCCGCCGCCAGCAGGTCCATGATGATGCCGTCCTTGTCGGTGGTCCAGACGGTGCCGTCTTTGCGCAAAAAGGCCGCTCCGGCGCTCTCCTCCCCGCCGAAACCGTACGATCCGTCGATCAGGCCGTCCACGAACCATTTGAAGCCGACGGGAACCTCGGACAGCCTGCGCTTGAGGTGAACCGCGACCCGGTCGATCATACTGCTACTGACCAGGGTCTTGCCCACGGCGGCCTCTGCGCGCCAGCCGGTCCGCTTTTGGAAAAGATACCAGATGGCCACCGCCAGGTAGTGGTTGGGATTCATCAACCCCCCGCTGGGCGTGACGATGCCGTGACGGTCGCAATCCGGGTCGTTGCCGAAGGCGACGTCGTAGCGGTCCTTGAGACCGATCAGCCGGGCCATGGCAAAAGGCGACGAGCAGTCCATACGGATCTTGCCGTCCTTATCGACGGTCATGAAGCCGAAGGTGGCGTCCACCACCGAGTTGACCACGTCGATGGTCAATCCATAGCGATCGGCGATCGGCTCCCAATATGCCACCGCCGCACCCCCCATGGGGTCGACCCCGATCCTGAGGCCCGCCGAACGGATGACCGCCATCTCGATGATGTTTTCCAGGTCATCGACATAGGGCTGGACGTAGTCATACTGCCTTGTGGTGCCGGATCTAAGGGCTTTTTCATAGTGAAAACGCTTCACGGCCCGGTTTTCTTCAGCCATAAGCACGTTGGCCCGCTTCTGGATCCAGTCGGTGACGGCCGTGTCCGCCGGTCCGCCGTGGGGTGGATTGTATTTGATTCCGCCGTCTTCCGGCGGGTTGTGTGACGGTGTAATCACGATCCCATCGGCCCGGGCGTCACCGTGTTCGCGGTTCCAGGTCAAAATCGCATGGGAGATCACAGGGGTGGGAGTGTAACCGAGGTCTTTCTGAATGAACGTCTCGACCTCGTTGGCGGCCAGCACTTCAAGGGCCGAGGCAAAGCTTGCCTCCGACAACGCATGGGTGTCCATGCCGAGAAAAAGCGGCCCCTTGGTCCGGTTGGCCTTGCGGTAGTCGCAGATGGCCTGGGTCGTGGTCAGAACATGCCCCTCGTTGAAGCTGTTCTTAAGGGCCGACCCCCGGTGACCTGACGTTCCGAAAGCCACTCGTTGCCGAGGGTTTCCGGCATCCGGACGATGCGTGTAATATGCGCTGACCAACCTGGGAACGTTCACCAATAGAGAATGCGGGGCCGGTTTTCCGGCAAGTTCGTGGAGTGCCAAATAGGTCCTTTTTTCTTAGGTAAGGGGGTATTGAAAATGGATCGAACCGCTACAGACATCGGCCGCTGTTTTTTGGGTTATAATGACTGTTTTCAAAACGGTCGTGTGGTGCCGACCGTAAAATAGTATATTTCTCATCATCATAAATCAAACGATAAATGTCTATGCCGGTGGTTAATTGATCTCGCCGTTGAAGCTTGAACCCTGAACCTGAAAGCGATCAGTTTAGTTGACTTTTACATATTCGTTGCAACCTAATAGTGAAACACGCTATGTTAAGGTTCTGAGCACTTTTCCACAATAAC
>JARROL010000088.1:0-8954 GCA_037383965.1 Desulfobacterales bacterium
ACAACAGCGGCACCGTCGTGTTGCAGATCACCATGAGCAGAAATCCGTAGGCGTAGTCTCCAAAAACCCGGTATTTAAAAATGGCGATTTCGACCGCGTTATGGCTGTACCAGGCGATGAAGAATTCAGTGCCGTAGGCAAACCCGACGATCAGACCGGTGAGGATGATTGTCTTGGCCACACTCTCCAGGACATGCATCGTGATGATCTGTTCATACTTGAAGATCTTGCGCAGTGGAATCATCAGCGTCAGCACCATGGCCAACCCGGAGTGAATCGCACCGGCCACGAAATAAGGGGCGAAGATGGTCGTATGCCAGCCGGGCACTACCCCAAGGGCGAAATCCCAGGAGACAACGCTGTGTACGGAGATGACTAGTGGCGTGGCCAAGGCCGCAAAGAAGAGGTAGATGCGGGTGTAGTGCCGCCATTGCTCGAGATCGCCGGTCCATCCCAGCGACAACCAGGTAAACACTTTTTTGCGAAATCCGACCGCGCTGTCCCGCACCCGGGCCAGGTCCGGCAATAATCCGGTGTACCAAAAAAGGGAGCTGACCGTCAGATAGGTGCTGATCGCCACCACGTCGAATACCAACGGGGATGTAAAATTGGGCCACAGGGTTCTTTGGGTCGGTATCGGCAGCATGTAGTAGACCAGCCAGACCCTACCGAGATGGATAAACGGAAACAGTCCGGCAACACAGACCGCAAATACCGTCATTGTCTCAGCTGCCCTTGCGATGGGGTTGCGCCATCCGGCGCGAAACAGGTGCAGGATCGCTGAAATCAAGGTGCCGGAATGGGCGATACCGACCCAGAACACGAAATTAATCAGATAGGTGCCCCAGGCGACCGGTATGTTCTGCCCGGCCACACCGATTCCTAAGAAAATTTGGTAAATCCAGCAGGCCAGTCCGATCAGAATTCCCAGAAACAAAAGTCCTACGGCGACCCAGTAGTTGCGCCGGCCTGGCGCCAGGGTGTCCAGAACCGTCTGGTCGATTTTTGCAAAGGTCAGTTCGGTCATGGTGTGTGTCCAGTTGAGTCGGTTGAGTCGGTTGAGTCGGTTTAGTCGGTTTTTCCCGTTAACCGGCTCAACGGGCTTAACGGGCAAAACCGGCTAAACTTCCTGCACCACCTTCTTTAAATAAATCACCCCCGGTTTGGTGTTTAAATATCCCATGATCTGGTAGGCCCGGGGATCGTCCACCATCTTTCTGACGCGGCTGTTCGGGTCCATCAGACTGCCGAATACAAGGGCATCGGTGGGGCATGTCTGCACGCAGGCCGGCACGATTTCACCGTCCCGAATGCCGCGTTTTTCATTTTTTGCCCAGCCGTGGGCCTCTTTGATGCGCTGAATACAAAAGGAGCATTTCTCCATGACGCCTTTGGACCGGACGGTCACATTGGGATTGAGCTGGTACTGAAGGGGTTCCGGCCATTCCCAGGTAAACCAGTTGAACCGTCTCACCTTATAGGGGCAGTTTTGGGAACAGAATCGTGTACCTATGCAGCGGTTGTAGATCTGGTTGTTCATCCCCTCTTTGTTGTGGTGGGGAGCATACACCGGGCAGACCGATTCGCAGGGAGCGTTGTCGCAGTGTTGGCACATGAGCGGTAGGAAGGTGATCCGATCCGGGTGGCGCGCCTCTTCGTAGCGCTCCACACTGAGCCAGGCCATCTCGCGCCCCTGTAAAATACGCTCCTCGTAGACGATGCCGATATTGTTTTCAGCATAACAGGCAGCTGCGCAGGCACCGCAGCCGATGCAGCGGTCAAGGTCGACGATCATTGACCAGCGGTAGCCGTTGTGATCGTGGGGCGGATAGAAGTCCCGTTTCGGATCATATCCTTCCGGCAGCGGTAGCGTCAGCGGGAAGTCCCACATGGTCAAGCCAGCTTTACGGCCTTTTTTCAGGTTGTCAAGGTCGTCGAAAGGTACTGTTACGGCAATTTTGCGATCGTGCGCTGAACGGCTGCCGTCGGTATGAGCGAGCTTCATCGACCGGCCGGTTTTCTTGATCTGGACTCCTGTGACCAGAAATTGAGGGCCGCCGGTATCCTCGACCGGCTCGGGTGATGTCAGCCGGAACGGATTGGCTCCTTTGCCGGCGGCATAGCGGCCGAAGTCTTTATGGCCCTGACCAGTGCTCATAGCGAGGACGCCGGGGGCAACGCTCATGGTTTCGTAAACCGGAGCCTCCACCTGCCCCCAACTGCTGACGACTTGAACCAGGTCGCCTTGTTTCAATCCTTCGGATGCAAGAGTGCGTGGATTCGCCAGCACCGGCGTCTGCCAGGCCACGCGCGTAATCGGATCGGGCACTTCACACAGCCAGGGTCTGTTGGCACTGCGGCCATCAAAAAACCGGATGGATGGTGCAGCAATACAGGTCAACTCGTCAACCACCGGCTGATGGACCTTCGACAAGAATGCTGGATTCAGGGTTGTCGGTCCCGAGGACGGCAGAGGGATCTCCTGCTCATCAGTGGTTTTGAAAATACCGCCATTTTGCAGGGTCTGCAGCCATTCCATCTCTTTTTCGATCCGCCTTTTCGATATCAAATCGGCAATCAGGTATGCTTTGTAACTGTCTTCGGAACTGTTTTTGTCGACTGCGGCTTTCAGGAAGACATCACCGATGAGGACGCGGTTTCTGAACTTTCCCATTGCCGGCTGCAGGGTCGATACCATCCCCAGTTTGCCGCCGTATTCATCCCAGGCCTCTAATGGCAGACTGACGGGCAAAACAAGGTCCGCCATGGCTGTCGTCTCGTCCATAAAATTACTGAAAGACACGACGAACAACGCCTCATTCTGAAGGATCCGCTCGATATCTCCGGTTGTGGGGTTCGTATAAACGGGATTGACGTTGTTCAACAGAAGCAGGTCGACCGGTTCTTTGTCAAGGATCTCGAAGAATTCCAGAACTTCCGCTCGGGGTGCCGCGATTTCAACCCGGTGTCGCTGACCGAAGTCGTATAACGGAAGCTGCGGATTCAAAATCCAGTTGAGGTAATTGACTGCCAGATCGGTCTGCAGCGCATTCGGTCCGGCAGCGGCGGCGCCGGTCCCGAGAACCAAAGGATTTTTTGCCTCGCCCAATGCAGTGACCAGTCGTTCATAAATTTCGACACCAACCCCAGTCAATTCAACCACCCGAGCTTTGGTGTATGGCGCGGTGGCACTCTCAAGTTCAGCACGCAAAGACGTGGTTGAAGCGGTGAAGCGACCGCTGCGCAGGGCTTCGCCGATCAGGCCGAAGGCAAGGAAAGCCTCGCTGCCGGGTCGGCAGGCCAACCAGAAGTCAGCGTTGGCGGCAGTGAGCGCCATGTGAGGACCGATGTGGAAAAACAGACCTTTGCGCTCATCCCGCAAAGCGTGCATCGATTTGAACTTGCGGGCGTATTCGACCGGAGAGAGCCAGGTTTCCACAAAATCGGCACCGAAGCCAATCAGGACATCGGCATCCTCCATTCGATACGAGGGCAACCCCTTGACGTTGAAAACGGCCTCGTTGGCCGCCTTCAACGACTCGTAGGCTAAAGGTTCATAAAATAGTGGTCCATCCGACTTCCAGCGCAGCAGGGATTCTTTGAAGAGTTTTTCCAGGCTGGTGCCGACGACCTCGCTCAGCATACGCACTCTGTTGGGGCCGGCACCGGCGGCCGCTTCGGCTTTGGTTGTGAGAATATCACCCGCCTCTTTGAATGTAATCGATCGCCAACCGCCGTTTTCTTTCAGTAGCGGCTTATTGATCCGGTCCGGATTGAAGAGCCCCTGCACCGCCGCTTGGCCGCGCATGCAGAGTTTCCCCTGATTGATCGGATGCAGGGGGTTGCCTTCGACCTTGATCACCCGACCTTCCCGATTCTTGGCCAGAATACCACACCCCGCCGGACACTCTCGGCAAGTGGACGCATACCACGCAGCATCACCGGTCACCATGTCGTCGGGGGCATGTACCAGTGAATAGAGTGTCTTGTCTGGTCGGGGTTGGTTGTATGGGTCGGGGGTACAGCCGGCAGCCATCGAGATGCTACTCATGCCGACAATCTTCAGGAAGGTTCGTCGATTCATTTAGCCGGGTTCTCCATACACGGAATGTGTTGGCGCCATCGCTTCCAATCGTTGATCACCGTCGGCCCTGATATGCATGTGCATTTCAAGCATGGGCTTAGCAAGGTTAGGGGTGGCAGGGGAAAAGCTTTTAAAGCGAGTAATAAAAATTAGCCGCCGTGTCAAGAACTGTTGCGGCTGTGCCGATAAATATCCACTCCGACGACATCGACGGGGCTTTTCGGCTTGTCTTCCTGCCGGCGGTGCGTTCCCTGTTTGACTGACGAAATAAAATGATTAAGACTCACACTGTGAAGAAGGACAGATGACGACAACATCGACCGGCGTCTTTAGGTTTGAAATTGGCGTACGGTCTGCGCACGATACCGAGGGGGCTGAAATGAGCGAACGCGAAGAATTGATGCAGGAATTGATGGACGTTATTGGAGAGGAAGGCTGCGGCGTTTCCTGTGAAGAGGCCACCCTTTACAAGGACGAAGAGGGGTGGAAGATGATGCTCGAGGGGTTCATGGCGCCCTGGAATCTGGGTCAAACGGTTGTAGAAGCGAAAGCGCGCATCCGGGAGTATGCGTCGATGGGGTTCGGCCTCAGTGCCCATCCATAAATAGCATCTTTTGGCTCAGGCCGGCGTTCTCGCGCCTTAAAATCCTCGGCGTAGCCGGCTACGCCTGCGGTTTAAAATTTGCTGCGGCCTTGGCCTGAACCAAACTCCACTATCTCTGGACGGGCACTATCAATCGGACTATCCGAATGTTTACATAAACTCTAAGATAGACACCGTTGATCCTCACCTCGAGGATCGGTTGCGCATTCTCGTGTTGATCTCGAGATGCTCCATTGCCAGTCTGACCACGTCACCGGTCTGCGGATGATCCGCCACGTATTCATTGAAAAATGCGCCGACGCTTTCCGATCTGTCGATACCGGCTGTCGGTACGATCGCGGCAATCACTCTCTCGTAGAGCAGGGGATGAAAGGCTTCGAGTACCGGCAGGTGCGCCAGGTACCAGTCCCAGAGATGATTGACAGCGTGGGGATTTGTGGATGCCGCAACGATCGGTATGAATTTGTTGCGGTCGGGCACCTCTTCGAGTGCGAATTGAAGGGCGCTCTCGATAACCCGTTTGTCACTGAACCATCCCAATGCCGCCAGAATGTTGAGCCGCTCGTGTTCGCTGATAGTCGTTCGAAACCGCTGTTGAAGCCATTTCAGGGCTGTATTCCCGCAGGTCAGGGCGCCGATTTGAAGGGTGCTCTTCAGGATGTCCGGATGGACGGTGCCGCCGGAGAGCAGATTCTCGAACTGTTTTTCTGCAAACTGAATGACATCCTGCCCGTCGAAAATCGCGGCCGGCAGCATGATCTGATCCCGCAGCAATGAAACGGTGAAAGGCTCAGCGGCTTGCGGCACGAGACCGATTGCGGCCAGTGCCGCCTCGAGCAGGGGGCGGCCGATCGACTTCAGTCGGTTTTTACTGTCACCGGTGAGGACGCTGTAGGCTTGAAACAAATTGGCGGCGATGCTGCTCAATGGCAGGAAGGCGTCTTCAGCCCTATAATGCTCGAGGAAAGCCAGGTACGTGTCGATGCCGATATTGCCGCTTCTGACCCCGGCATACAGGTCATTCTGGAGTCCCCATCGGTCTGCGGTCGACAACGATTTGTTGCGGACCCTTTCCCCGAGGGTTTCGAGATCCTCGAGATTCAGATACTGGACCCGGTAGAATCCGGTTTGGTCGGCGTTGATTTTGTAAGCCGCCGTCCCGGGAGTTAGTTCGATGTCGGCGGTTTCCCCGGTCATGAGGTGTCGAACAATTCGCTCTTCCCCGTTTCGGTCAATCAATCGAACCGTAATCGGTACATCCCAGAGCTGCCCGGAGGTATTGGGCAGGTAGGTGAATCGGTGCTGCCGCAGGCTAAGCTGAGCGTCCCGTCGTTCGACGGTGATCAGCGGATATCCCGGTTGTTCGATCCAGCTTTTCATCATCCGGGTCACCGGCACTTCGGATGAGGATTCGAAGGCCTCCCAGAGCTGGCTGCTGGCGGCATTGGCGTATGCGTGCGCTTCCAGATACCGGTGCAGCCCGTCCCGGAACAACTCCGGGCCGATAAAGCCCAAAACTTGCCGCAGGATGCTGCCGCCTTTGCTGTAGATAATCGGCGCCGTGCTGGTGTTGATCACCACGTGCTCGCCGCCCGGAATTTCAATCGCGAATGTCTCGTGCAACCCGTCGCGCACGAGCGCACCTTCGGTTTGGCTGCCGATAAACTGCTCCCAGATGCCCCACTCCGGATGGTAGTTGTCGACGACCCCGAAGCCGAAAAAGGTGGCAAAACTCTCGTTGAGCCACAGGTAGCGCCAATCCGAGGGGGTCACGAGGTTCCCAAACCACTGATGGGCGATTTCGTGTGCGATCACCTCGCAAATCCGCTCTTCACCCGCCCGGGAAGTCGAATCCGGATAGTGCAGCAGCAGATTTTCGCGAAAGGTGATCGCGCCCCAGTTTTCCATGGCCCCGAAAGCAAAGTCCGGAATGGCGATCAGATCCATCTTCGGCAGCGGGTAGGGGATCCGATAGTAGTCTTCGCAATACGCGAGTGCCTGGCGGCCGAATTCGAGACCATATCCGGTATACGGCGCCATGCCCGGGGTGGTGGCGACCCTCACCCGCGGATCTTCAGAATTCACCACGAATTCGAACTCCCCGACACCGAAGAACAGCAGATACGTCGACATTTTGGGTGTCCGTTGAAAGGTTACCCGCTTTTTGCCGTTTGCCAGGTGCTCTTCGGTGTCGATAAGCGTGTTGGATATCGCGGAAAGACCGGCGTCGACGATCATTTCAACCGTGAAGGTCGCTTTTTTGAAAGGATGATCCACGCAGGGAAGCGCCCGGCGGGCGTCACTTTCCTCGAATTGCGTCACGGCGATATAGCGCGTTTGACCATTTTTCCGGAAACGGCTGCGGTAAAAACCGGCCATCCGGTCGTTTATCTGACCCTCGTACTCGACAATCAGAGTCAGGCGTCCGGAAATGTCGCGCGGCAGTTGGATGTGCAATTCCTCTTTCCGCGGGTCTACGCTGAAGGGACAATTGATCTCCTTGCCGTCCAGGCGCGCGATGCAGCGCCAAATGGCCAACTCAAGGATATTCAAGGTCACCGCTGCCTGCGCTTCGGGAAGTTCACCGGCAATTTCGACTCTGGCGGAGAATTTGAAACCGTCCAAATCGGGTGTGAGGGAGAATCGATAGTGAGTCGGATTGAAATCGTTCATCAACAACCTCCGGAAACGATGGGCCGCAACGGATCAGTGCCCATCCTGATTTTCGTTAAAGGCGCGGACAAGCGCCATCTATGAACGGAAATGCGTCATCTCTCTGACATAGAATCGTGCAAATGACAAGCCGCTTGACGGGTCAAAGAGAAAAAATGGTCCGACCGCGACGGTATCTAAGGATCACGGTAAGAAACAATTCCACACGATTGCGCCGTATATATGGTTTGTCTACACGGCACATCCACCTGCGCATATCGGGATACGTGTGGGTGGATGTAACGTAGAAGACGGGCCATAAGACAAGCAAGAGGTGGAATTATTTTTTTCCGGGGCCCTAATGCTCGGGACGCCTAAGTATTAGGGAACGGTTTGAAACGGGATCGGCAGATGGGTTTCAACCCTCACGGGCGAAGACGGCGCATCAGATCGGAGGCAGCCGAGCCGGACGACTCCGAAGGTTGAGTGTTTCGGGTTTGTCCGGGTGTTTTGATGTGGAACGCACGCTGGAGGAGTTTGAGCGCGGATACTAACGGTCATGGCACTTAGGCCATCGCTGGTTAAGAGTTCCGGGTTCTGAGTTTTTTTGAGTTTCTTTTTTCGTATTAAAGCTTGCCGCGCACCGCTCGGCCTTGACTTCGCAGTTCTTCCCGGCGACTTCGCAGGTCGATGACACGGCGCCGGCTTTCGAGTTTCTCCGCGTGCATGGCCAGAGTGGCCCAGAGGGTATCGAGAGTGAAGGGTTTCTGGAGGTAGTCATGCACACCGATGGCATAGGCCGCCGCGACCGTCGCATGATCACCGCAGGCGGATATGAGTATTTTGATGATATCCGGCCGAGCGCCGCCGGCGTGTTTCAGAAATGTCAGCCCATTGATGCCGGGCAACCTGAAATCGCTGATGATGATGTCGAAGTTTTCTACAGCCATTTTCTCGAGGCCTTCCTCTGCGGTTGCAGCCGTCCGCAAAGGATATCCTTTCTGGCGGAAAGCGATTTCCATGGAATTCCGGATAAATTCGTTGTCATCGATCAGGAGCGTTTTCAGGTTTTTCAGATTGGGATGGGTGATCATTGTTCCGTTTCCTAATAGGGTTGAAGTGTCATGTCTATGGCCTCCCCAAATCAAATAGTGTGCCAGTCGATTTTTATCGATTTAAAACTCTAAATTTCAATTAGTTAAAGCGGACAACACGTAATTGATGGTGTGAAAGACTCGGGTCGGATTGGGGAAAAAAACGCAGTCTCGGTGGGAATAATGCCCCAATAAACAGCCGTTTGCCAAAACCGAATGCCTGCCTTCCGGTCTTGCCAGGATGGATGCGTTTAACTGCTGATCAACATGGCGCCAAATCAGAGGTGGCAGCGGTTGTCGCCGGGGCACAGGTCCACGGGCATCGCCTTACCGCTGTAAAAACCAAATACATGAACCGGGGAGGGAAGAGGGTTTGTTTATCCGAATAGCTTTTTACGTCGATACCGAAAGGTGTCACGACTGACATTGAGAGATCGCGCTGCGCGGCTTTCGTTGCCGTCGGTCAGCCGCAGAGATTCTTCATAATATATTTTTTCGATGGCCGCCATGACCACCGGGA
>JARROL010000089.1:0-15375 GCA_037383965.1 Desulfobacterales bacterium
TCGAGCAGGTTCCATCTTCGTCCCTATCACCATAGAGATCCGTTAGCATCGCCCGACTATGGCGCAAAGGCTTATTAGCTCGCGCCATCAAGGATCGGAGTGGAGCAATTGGAAATTATCAATACGGTTTGGTACAGGTTTGTTGTCAGAGACGAAGTTACCTTTCTTTACCTAAGCTCACATAATACTATCATATAGAGGCGCTTTATTCAACGTCGTATATTAAAAAATGGTAATAATTTTATAAAGATGCACACTACAGAAATTTGCAATGACACAATTCCGATTTATATTGGGGCTGTGACAGAGAGGGTTCGAATATAATCCGTAGCGAGTTGTGTTTACAAAAGTCGCAAAAGGAGCACATCACTATGAACAACCAAATCAAAACAACCGTGCTGCTGGCCGTCCTGACGGCTTTCATCATTTGGATCGGACAACTTCTGGGAGGCCGCCAAGGAATGGTGATTGCACTCGTGTTGGCGGCCGGAATGAATTTCTTCAGCTATTGGTACTCGGACAAGCTGGTCTTAAAGATGTACCGTGCCAGGGAAGCCACGCCGCAGCAAGCGCCTGAAATTTTTGACATGGTCGGTAAACTCACACAAACCGCCGGGTTGCCGATGCCGAAAATCTTCATCATCCCCTCTGAAGCACCCAATGCCTTTGCCACGGGCCGCAACCCCGAAAATGCAGTCGTGGCAGTCACAGACGGTCTTTTGAGGCTCATGAACCGGCAAGAAATCATGGGCGTTCTGGCCCACGAGCTGTCGCATGTCAAAAACCGCGACATTCTGATCGGTTCGATCGCAGCGACCCTGGCCGGAGCAATCATGCTGCTGGCCAGCATGGCACGCTGGTCGATGATCTTCGGTGGCGGCCGTGATGATGAAAACAGCGGCGGATCGGGAATTATCGGCCTGCTCGTCATGTCCATCCTGGCCCCTATGGCGGCAATGATTATACAGATGGCCATCTCACGGTCACGGGAATACCAGGCCGACGCTTCCGGTGCCGCCATCAGCGGCAACCCGGAAGGATTGGCCAGCGCGTTGGAAAAACTCGGCGCCTACTCAGGTCGCTTGCCCATGAATGCGAGTCCATCAACGGCGCATATGTTGATCGTCAATCCGTTGACCGGCCGGAACCTCATGCAACTCTTTTCGACCCACCCCCCGCTTGAAGAGCGGATTGCCCGTCTTCGCGGTACCTCGGCCATAAAGCCTGCGGCATCTCATCGAAACGAAACCGCACGGAAACGGGCGCGGTCTGTCTGGGACCATTTGTCCAAGTAAACGCCACTCGGCGTCTCGGAAGGAAATATTTGTTCTATAGTGCGTCGGATTTTGGTCCGTACTCAAGGCCTATACGTCGGCGCATACAAGGATGTGTGCCGGTGGATGAAACGCGCCGCTTTAACACCTGGAATGACAATAAAAGTCAACGCGCTTTCCTCACTGTAGCGGTTTCCATGGTTACCCAACTTGAGGGTAAGCATCATCGTCCGCGTTTCAATTCAGCCGCCATCCGAGTCGGCCGTCGCCGGACCGGACCAGTCGATTAATTTGCCGATAACGGCGCACTCCAGGCCGAAGGGCAGGTATCCGGCATAACCCAGGACCGGCATTTCAAAAATCATGAATCGCTGGACATAGGGGATGCTGTAGGTCCAATGAGCCAGGCTGCCGGCATTCCACATTTCCCAGAACCAGCCGCAGATAAGCGCTGCCAGTGCACTCGAAATAACCGTACGCCAGTCTCCTGCGGCCACTTCGGTCAAAAGTGTCGGCGCCCGAAACAGGGACTGCAGCGACAGGATAATCAGGAGAGGGGCAATCCAGAGCAGCGAGAATAACGTGTCGGGCCACACGCCGATACCGGTCAAACCTGCCGCGGCCAGCATCAGCATACCGACAGCCAGTAGTCGCGGCCGGCGACAGCGCAGTTTTACAAAATGCCGAAAACCGTTCTGCAGCCAGGACAGTGGCCGGATCAGCTCTCTCGTCGAAAGGACGGCCGGAAGGACAGTGGCGAAAGGCAGGGTGGCATACCAGAAATACTCCCAGGCATCGAAGCGCGAGCCCGCATAGTGCCAGTTCTGAACAAATCGGTTGAGATACTCGAAAAACCACCAGAACACGGCGCTGGCAGGGAAAAGTGCCAGAAAGTAAAGGGGACGAGACGTCATCAGGCAGTGGCCGGTTTCGCGGAAGCTCAACGCATTGACCACCAGGATGGAACACAGCCACAGAGGGGCGAAGGTGTGGGGTTGCCAACTGGCAAACCACTCAAATCGGGTCCAGGCCAGCACCCACATGGCCGCGCCGACCACCACCCCCGCCCAACCCCACCAGGGAAAAACAGCGGCTACGGCCGCAACGGGCAGTTTGCGGCGTCCGGATCGAAGTGCCCTTGCCAGGAGCGGTCCGACGGTTGCTGCGATAAAGACCGCATAGGCGCTGAAAACCGGCCAAGAAAAGGGTGCATGCTCGAGAGTGCGGGAGCGGGGTGGAAACTCGAAGTACCCGGTCAGGGAATTTCCCGCCAGCCAGACACCCAACGGCGGCAGTCCCACAAGCATAACCGCCATGAGCACAACTTTAATGATAAAAAGCGTCACTTTAGGATTCAGGACGCTCCCTGAAGTAAGGCTTCCGGCAGTTCGCAGGTATCGTCGGCCGCCGACGCTTTTTTAGCCTCCACGTAGTGAGCGGCAGCCAGGGCGGCGGTGGCACCGTCTGCGGCCGCAATAACGATCTGACGGGCGTATTTTTCTCTCAAGTCACCGATAACGTATATGCCGGGGGTATTGGTTTCGCACTTGTCGTCGGTGACAACATAACCGTCGGCATTCATTTTGGTGCCGGCCGGCACCAGCTGGTTGTTCGGATCGAAGCCGATAAAGATAAAAACCCCATCGGTTGCCAGTTCCTTTTTTTGACCGGTGTTGACATCTTTCAGTTCAACGGCGGTGACCCCGTCCGCATCGGCCTTGACGGCGGTAGCGACCGTGTTCCAGATGACCTCCATTTTACATTCGGCTTTGACCCGCTGTTGAAGAATCATGCCGGCCCGCAGCTGATCCCGTCGGTGTACGAGATAGACCTGACGGCACAGCTTGGCCAAATAGAGCCCTTCTTCGGCAGCGGTGTCACCGCCCCCGACGACGACGACGGTCTTATCTCTGAAAATAAATCCGTCACACACGGCACAATAAGATATGCCTTTTCCGTAATACTCATCTTCGCCCGGAATATTCAGTTTGCGCGGAGTGCCGCCGGTGGCCAGAATGACCGCGTGGGTCGTCAGCACGTCGCCGCTGTCGAGGTGGACCCGGTGATAATCGAGTCCCGGCAAGAGGGCCGTTACCTCACTGGTGATCATCTCCATGCCATAAGATTTGGCGTGCTGGACAAATTTTTCGGACAGCTCGCTGCCGCCGATGGTCTCATAGCTGGGGTAGTTCTCCACTTCGGCCGACATCGCCACCTGTCCCCCCGGGAGACCTTTTTCGATCAGGACGGTCTTCAGGGCCGCCCGCATCGCATATATTCCGGCCGACATCCCTCCCGGACCGCCGCCGATAATGATGAGATCATAAATGTTCTCTTCTGACATACCCAGCCTCCTTCAACTGTGGCACGGCTTATAAAAACCGGCTTACAATTAGGTTGTTTGAAGCGCATCGGACTTTGCAACCCTGTGAACGGTTACTAAACCATCATGGCCGTTCGGGCCACCACGGTGCATGAAAATTCTGTTTTCGTGTTAAATTTTTAAAGTTTTCATCTCACACGGTTTTACGATATCAGGATAAATAAATATTACAACCGAAATTCGGGCCTGGGAAGTGTCATAGCAGGATTGACATCCCCTCCGACTTCTGGAATTGTTGATAGGCTGCAGAAGCTGCCGCGCGGCGAAAACCACTTGGAGCGTCTCACATGAATCCGATGCCCTACCCTCACATGCTGGCGCCTCTTGACCTTGGGTTTGTCACCCTTAAAAATCGGGTCGTCATGGGATCGATGCACACCGGTCTCGAGGAAGCGCCCGACGGCTTTCAGCGACTGGCAGCGTTTTATGCCGAACGGGCGTCCGGCGGGGCGGGCTTGATCGTCACCGGCGGCATCGCCCCCAATGAAGCCGGTTGTGTGGCGCAAAACGCCGCCAAACTCACCACCAAAGAAGAGATGCACGATCACCGGATCGTCACTCAGGCGGTCCATGAGTCAGGCGCTAAAATAGCCATGCAGATCCTGCACACCGGCCGCTATGCCTTCCATCCGAAGCTGGTCGCCCCTTCCGCTATCCAGGCCCCGGTCAACTTCTTCAAACCCCACGCCCTCTCGGAGGCCGAAGTCGAACACCAAATCCAGGATTTCGTCGCCTGCGCCGAACTGGCTGAAAAAGCCGGTTACGACGGGGTCGAGATCATGGGATCAGAAGGTTACCTGATCAACCAGTTTATCGCACCGGCCACCAACAAGCGCACGGACCGATGGGGAGGCTCTTTCGAAAACCGCATCCGTTTCGCAATCGAAATCGTCCGGCAAGTTCGAACCGCCGTAAGATCGAACTTTATGATCATATACCGCCTGTCGATGCTGGACCTGATGCCGGGCGGGAGTTCATGGGACGAGGTAGTGGCGCTGGCCCGCGCGATCGAGGTCGCCGGCGCCAACGTGATCAACACCGGTATCGGCTGGCACGAAGCCCGCATACCGACCATTGCCACCATGGTGCCGAGAGCCGCCTTCACCTGGGTGACGGCCAAGTTGAAAGGTGAGGTTGCGGTCCCCTTGATCACCAGCAACCGGATCAACACGCCTGAGCTGGTGGAAGCGGCGCTGGCCCGCGGCGACGCCGACATGGTTTCCATGGCGCGGCCGTTTTTGGCGGACCCCGAATTTGTCAACAAGTCCGCTGCGGGAAGAGCGGATGAAATCAATACCTGCATCGCCTGCAATCAGGCCTGCCTGGATCACATCTTCCTTGGCAAGATGACCTCCTGTCTGGTGAATCCCCGGGCCTGCCACGAAACCAAGATCGTCTATCGGCCGGCCCTCCGCAGAAAGCGTATCGCGGTGGTGGGCGGCGGCCCGGCCGGCTTGTCGTTTGCCGCCGTGGCCGGCGAGCGCGGACACCGGGTCACCCTTTTCGAAAAGACCGAGCAAATCGGCGGACAATTGAACCTGGCCGTCCGCATCCCCGGTAAGGAAGAGTTCCATGAGACCCTGAGGTACTTCAAGCGGCAATTGGAAATCAGCCGGGTGACGGTTCGCATCGGCACCTCGATATCGGCACAGGATCTGCTGGAAACCGGTTACGACGTCATCGTGGTATCCACAGGCGTTGCCCCACGCCAAGTAGAGATTCCGGGAATCGATCACCCCATGGTGCTCACCTACATCGATGTGCTTGGAAAGGGAAAGCCGGTGGGAGCGCGAGTGGCCGTCGTCGGTGCCGGGGGCATCGGTTTCGATGTTGCCGAGTTCCTCACCCACAGCGGCCCATCGACTGCGATCGAACGTGATGACTTTTTATCGGAATGGGGTATCGACAAAAACTACCCGGTTCCCGGCGGGTTGTCGCCGGAGGGCCCCCGATTGCACCCCCCTAGACGCCAAGTTTATCTGCTGCAGCGCAAAGGCTCGAAAATGGGGAAGAACCTCGGAAAAACCACCGGCTGGATCCATCGGAAGATCTTGAAACAGCGCGGCGTGATCATGCTCAACGGATTGACTTACGAGAAAATCGATCGACATGGTTTGACCATCAGCCGTCAGGGAGAGCAGCAGATGCTACCGGTCGATACGGTTGTCATATGTGCCGGGCAGGTCCCTGAAGACGCGCTTTACCGAGAAATCGAGACCAGCGGTGTGCCGGTTTATCTGATCGGCGGCGCCGAAAGAGCGGTGGAGTTGGATGCCAAGCGCGCAATAGAGCAGGGTTGCCGGCTGGCGGCGACTCTGTGAAGAGGAATTCTGCTAAGGTACCGGATATATTGACACCACGACAAAATTTCGTCATAGTGCTCGAGCGGACGTCACCCCACCCACGTGACAGCAGCGCCAAAAGAAGCGCGGCGAAGGTTAACGGCTGAAGATTGATAATTTCTTAAAAAGTCTCAATTCAGACCTTTCATGCCCTTACTCCTAAATGAGAAAGGATATCATCTTGAAATCCGGCATCTGTCCCAAATGCGCATCCGACGAGGTCTATTCCGGGGCCGAGATCCCGCTCAAAAAAGGCCCTTTCGCCAGCAATTCCATTCCCGTTAGCCTGGCGTCAGTAGCCGCCCGCGACAACTACGTTTGCATCCGGTGCGGTTACGTGGAAAGTTACATCAGCGAGGCAGACAGGCTCAGTGAAATTGCCAGAAAATGGGTGCGGGTAAAAGCAGCCGGGGACGAACCGGCCACGACCGAGTCAGTATGAGCCTTTACAGAAGCACCCACCGTATTCAGGGTATCAAGCGTTTTGCTGTGATCGCAAGAATTCTGGCGAAACACGGGTTCGGTGATCTGCTGGATCGTACCGTTTTTCGAAACAAGATCACTGTCACGGCACCCAAGGCCAAGAGAGTCGCCAAAACCGTCTACCCGTCACCGCAGCGCCTGCGCCGGGTCCTCGAAGAACTCGGACCCAGTTTCATCAAACTGGGACAACTGATGAGCACCCGGGCGGATGTCTTTCCGCCGGAATACATTGAAGAACTGAAGAAGCTGCAGGACCGGGTTCCGCCGATCGACTTCGAAGAAATCCAGGGCGTCATCGAATCGGAACTAAAGCGTCCGTTGGGGGAGATTTTTGCCTCTTTCGAACCGGCGGCTCTGGCCGCCGCGTCGGTGGCTCAGGTCCACCTGGCCGGTTTGAAATCCGGCGAAAAGGTAGCCGTCAAGGTCATTCGGCCCGGAATCGACAAAAAAATCAGGGAAGACATCGGGTTGATGTATTACTTTGCCGAAAAGATCGAGCGATCCTCCGAGATCGGCCGAACCGTCGGTGCCGTCAACATGGTGAAAGAATTCGAAAGAAATATATTTCGCGAACTCGACATGTACACCGAAGCGGGAAGCATCGCACGCTTTGCCGCCAACTTCAGGGACGCCGAAGAGCTCTACATTCCAACCGTCTACTGGGACTATACGTCCCGGTCGGTCCTGACGATGGAACACATCGACGGCATCAAAATGGACCGAGTCGAAGAGATCAAGGCCCACGGGATCGATCCCAAGGAAATCGCCATGATCGGGCTGCGTTCCTTTTCCCGCCAGCTGATGGACTTCGGCCTCTTCCACGCCGACCCGCATCCCGGCAACACGCTCGTGATGTACGACGGCCGTGTCAGCCTGGTGGACTTCGGCATCATCGGCTATCTGGACGAAGAAACGATGCTTCAGATCGCCAATATTTTTCTCGGATATGCCGAGCACGACTACGATCTGATCATGGAGGCCTTCGAGGACGCCGGTCTCGTCAACCCGGATGCCTTGGATCTGCGCAGCTTTCGAACGGACCTGAAAGACATCAGTGAGCCGTTTTACGGGCGAACCCTGCAGACCATTTCTGTAAGAGATGTTTATGACCAGGTGATGCAGCTGGTGTTGAAATACCGGATCCGCTTGCCCCGTAATCTTTTACTGCTGTTTAAAACCTTTATCCAGACCGAGGCTCTCGGTAAAATTCTCGGCAGCGACGCCAGCATACTCGAGGTCACTCGGCCTTATGCCCACAATCTGCTTCAGCGTGGATACGAGGCCCGTAAAATAATGCGCAATGTCGGCAAGGAAACCCGCCGCATGAGCGGTTATTTGCGGGTGCTGCCGAAGTTTCTGCACGACATTCTCCGCGCGGCAGCCAGCGGCAAACACCGGATCGAGGTCTGGCACAGCGGGTTTGAGCAGCTTGACGACAAGATCGAAAAGGGCATCAATCGTCTGACGATCGGCATCATCGTCAGTGCATCGGTGATCGCGGGCTCGCTGATATTGAATTCTTCGCAGAAAGTGATGGAGTTCACGCTGAATTTCTTCGGCGTGCACACCGTTTCCATCACATCGCTGCTGGGAATAACCGGCTACTCCATGGCAACTGTTCTGGGGATATGGCTGGTTATTTCCATCATGCGATCAGGCAAGATGTAATTGTTTTTCTTCCCAGCAGCCCGGATGATGGAAAAAAACATGTTTTCTATAGACCAGTTCAACCGGCAGTATGACACCGAGCGCCGTGACATCGTCATCGGCAACCACCGCTATTGGTTTTTTGTCCCCAAATCGATCGACCGATTCATCGACCCGGAAGACCCCTTGCAGGACTTTCCCCTCTGGGCCAAGATCTGGCCGGCCAGCGTTGTGCTGGCCGGGCACCTCAGCTGCCTGCCGGTGGCGCCGGGCCAACGGATACTCGAAATCGGTTCCGGACTCGGGGTGGTCGGCATCATTGCGGCCTGCAACGGTCACGACGTCACCCTGACAGACGCCAATCCCCACGCGCTCGAATTCGCCCGCGCCAATGCGCACCTCAATGGCTGTACTCAGTTGACGGTCCAGCGTCTCGACTGGCAGGACCCCCAGCCGGAAGGAGAATTCGACACCATCGTCGGCTCCGAAGTCGTTTACAAGGATCAGGATATCGACCGACTCCTGGCACTGTTCGTGAACTGTCTCAAACCTCAAGGACATATCATTTTGGTCGAAGAGATGCGCCGGACTCTCGACCCGTTTTTTCGGCACCTCGATCCCCATTATCGGATCAGTATAAACAAAAAGGTCCTGCGTGCTGCGGACGAAGAATCCCTGGTGCTGTTGATTCAAATGCATCCGCGCAACGGGGCATTTGACATTGGCAGGCCGGATAAATAGTTTATAAAATACAATACCTTAATGCACCGTGGCGACCATGAGCTTATATGACCAAAGTGTATCTTTGATGGGAATGACGAACATCGTATTGGAATCCCGATGAGAAGACCGATGAGGTATGCAACTCTGCTGATTTTCTTTACTGTGTTCACCGCTGCCGTCCCGGCTGACGAGATCTATACCTGGACGGATTCAAATGGGGTGACGCATATCTCAAGGACCCCCCCGCCACCAAATACGCGTCACCAGGAGGTGATTGAATACACTCCGCAGACCCCTTCCGAAATAGACGCGATCCGGCAGGAGCGGAAGGCGTTGCAGGACCGCTATGATATGGAGGCCATCCTGCAAAACGCCCGCGCTGCCCGGCGCGAAGCCGAAGAGGCCCGGCAGCGAGCCGAAGAGGCCAAGGCCGCAGCCGATGCCGCCGAAAAAAGGGCCGCGGAGTTCAAGAAAAAAGTCGGCAATACCATCCGGCGACAGCAACTCAACCGCGGGACTATTTTACGATTGGAAGCTGACGCCTTGGCGATGCGCAACAAGGCGCTCAAAGCAGCTCAAAACGCCGATTTGGCCGAAAAAAGGGCCGTTGAAGCCGAAAAGAAAGCCAAAGAGGTTTTAAGCCGGAACGGGGACGGTGGGACCGGAATGCAGCCGGTACCGGAACAAGCAGACCGGCCGCCGAAACTCGGCGTGTCTCAGTAGTCCTCACCACCGAAAATCAGGTTCCTATCCGCTGGGACTGCGCTCGACTTCGAGCGGCCAACACAGGACTGACCCAATCTTTCTTATTTTAAGCGCGCAACCGCCACGAACCGCGCACCGGTCCACTTCGACGAAATGATTCATCATTTGCGCCGGATTTTGGATGGCATACAAGGCACAGCCAGCGGCGCGTAAAAGTTTTTATGCCGGTGGCACCTAACACTACCGGCGGGCAAAGGAACGCGGGGGATGAGGTATTATCTCTTGCCGGGGTCCATAAAGAAAGGCACCCGATGCAGTTCTACGACTTCAAAGAATTCTTGAGGCTCTCCTCGGTCTTGAACTACAACTTGAGCGCTGCATCGTTAAATCGCCATAACGTTCTGCTTTTCATCATCGGCGAAACAAAACTGGTACCCGATGAACAGATGGATCGCGAACACCGGCTTCGTTTCTTTGCTCAGTGCTCTCTTTCACGATATTCTCGAAGACGTCGATCCGCTTGAATTCGAAAAACGTCGCTGGCGCGAGATGGAAGTCCAACTGTCAACCTTGCTGGAAAAATTGCATGCCGACAATGAGGCGTCCCTCGTTGAGCGACTCCGCTACCTGACCCGTCTCGACAGCGAAACCTACTACCACTACATCGGCCGACTGCTCGAAGAGTCGCGCCAAGCGCCGGATCTTATAGAAGTCAAGCTCGCCGATCGCCTCGACAACACGCTGGACATGCGTATCGATCTTCAAGATCCGATCGACGAGGTCAATTTCTTCGAGACAATTTTTCAGATCCTTTTTGTCAACAACTATCCCGGCTACCGACCGAAAACCGACCACCCGCCGTCAGCAGTTTTAAACGGTTCCAAACGTCTGTACCAGCTGTTCAAAAACGCCGTCATCCTATCGCTCATCCGGCAGATGATCGATATCGAAGGCAACCGATCGGCCCTGGTCCTCTTCGAGGCCTTGTCGGATGCCAGTCTATTGGAGGCCCAGCGGACCCTCATACACCTGCTGGGGTACCATCATCGCGATCCGAAAACCCTTAGGCCTTTGCTCATGGAAGCAATGGACTACTGTTACAACGGTCGCACGGACCTGGTAACAGAGCCAAACACCCATTGGATGCTGGACGGACTCTTTTCGACTTATTTCGGCAGCACCTCCGGCCAGCTGCGCAATCAGCAGCTCGATCGACTTTACCAAAACAAGCCCCTGATGATCGAGGCCTCGATTGCCTTCATCGCTGTTTTTTTCAGCTTCTTAAACGATCACCGCTACTATGTTAAAGGAAACAGTCCATCGGGCATCACTGCCGGCTGACCGCCCTCAGGGCTCACTGAGAAATAAGGTCATGTTTTGGACACCGATGCATCCCGCCCCCGCAACCACCGACCGATGCTGTGCCGTAACACCTGTTTGACAGATTTCAAATGATCGATATATTCTTGCGGTGTTACTGTCGCGCATTCAGTAGAAAGCGGCAGTCGCTTTGCGCTGCAGACACAAGTTTTTCCGAGACATAACCAGGATATCCGATGAAAATTTTCAATCGCTTCCAAAAACCGACCCTGCTGAGTTTGTCGAAGAGCTGCGGCTGAGCGGCGAAAATCAGCCCGGTCGGGCTGAACGAAATGCTGAAAAAGCTGCCAGGTAATCGAGACCCCAATCTGCTGGTGGGCTACGAAACCAGCGATGATGCCGGGATCTATCGTTTGACCGACGATATGGCGATTATCACCACCGCCGATTTTATCACTCCCCCGGTCAACGATCCCTATGTTTTCGGCCAGATCGCGGCAGCCAATGCCCTCAGCGACGTTTATGCCATGGGCGGACGCCCGATTACCTGCCTGAACCTCGCCGGATTTCCGTCAAAAAAGCTCGATCTGGATGTCTTGAACCGAATCGTGGCCGGCGGATTATCCAAAATAACGGAGGCCGGAGCGGTCTTGGCCGGTGGACACACGACCGAGGACGAAGAACCGAAATACGGCTTGGCGGTCACCGGCATCGTGCATCCCCTGAAATTCTGGAGCAATACCGGAGCCCGGCGAGGTGACGTTCTGGTGTTGACCAGATCTCTCGGCAGCGGCGTGCTCTTCAATGCCAACTTGAAAGGCTGGGTGTCGGCTGCGGCGCTGACCGAATGCCTGTCGGTCATCACGCAATTGAACGGAACCGCTGCGGAAATCATGCAGGGCTTCGAGGTCCATGCCGCCACGGACATAACCGGATTCGGTCTTTCCGGCCATGCCTTCGAAATGGCCCGGGGATCGCAGGTGCAACTGAGGTTCTCAATCGGCGCGCTGCCGATCATGAGGGAGGCGCTTGAGATGTACGAAAGGGGAATGACCACCGGAGTGAATCTGTACAACCGCCGTTTGGTCGAGAACCACATCCGTTTCGAAGATGAGCTGCCGGCGTGGCATAGGGAAATCGTCTATGACCCCCAGACCAGCGGTGGTTTGATGGTGGCGGTGCCTGAACAGCAAGGCTGGGAACTCGTGAACACCCTTTTGCAGGCGGGGGTTGCTCCGGCAGCCGTCATCGGCAGGGTCGACCAACTGGAAGACGACACGTAGATGAATAAAAAATCAACTCCTCCACCGGCGGTAAGAAAAGAAAACCGGCTGCTCGCACCCCTGGTTCGGACTTATGAACGCTTTCTGAAAATCAGGGGCCAGCCGCGAGAAATTGCGCTCGGTTTTGCCCTCGGTCTTTTCGTGGGGATGACGCCCTTTATTGGCCTGCACACGGTCATGGCCATACCGCTCGCCGCGCTGCTTAAATGGAACAAAATTTCTGCCGCTGTCGCGGTGTGGTTTACCAACGCCGCCACCGCACCTTTTATATATAGCATCACCTACGTTGTCGGGGCCCGCATTGCCGGGATAAAGCAGGTTTTCAGCTGGACGGACATCGAAAGTTTCTCGGCCGTATACCGGCTGATCCTGCATACTCCGGAAATAATCTGGGCCATGGTCATCGGCGGTGTGATCCTGGGGTTGCCGTTGGCCGTTGCCGGCTACTATTTGACCTTCTTCGTCGTCAGCCGCTACCAAGAAAAGATAAGGATAAAACGCAAGAAATCGAAGAAACTTCGGTCACGCAAGAAAAAGCCGCGCCAACGCAAGCGGTCGGTGCCGTCGACAGTCAAAGAAGTGCTCTCCACGGGAGACGACGACCCATCTTCCCACCAAGAACCGCCCTGAATATTCTGCTTGCAACGGTTTCCGCACCGGTGTCGGCATCCACCGTCTAAGTTTCACGAAAAGATAAGGTCGCGCTTAAAACGGCCAGAGAATTGGAATAAACAGCGTTCCCATGACCAAGACGATCAGATTGAGCGGCATACCGAGTTTGAGGTAGTCACTGAAACGATACCCTCCGGGACTGTAAACCAGGAGATTGGTCTGGTAGCCGATCGGTGTTCCATAACAGGCACTGGCGCCGAAACAGACGCCAATGATGAATGCCTTCGGGTCGACGCCCAACGCCTCGGCGGATGAAATCGCGATCGGCAGCATCAAAATGGCCGTGGCGTTGTTGCTCAGCAGCTGTGTACTGATGCTGGTGAGCAGAATCACACCGGCCAGCACCATCACCGGGTCGGAATTGGTAAAAAGCGATAAAAAGAGTTCGGCATAATGTTGTGACGCCCCGGTTTTTTCCATCGCCTTGCCCAGTGCAATGGTCCCGACGATCAACAGCAGAACGTTTGACTGAAGGGTCCGATAAGCGTCGCGCAGCTGGAGGCAGCCGGTTGTGATCATGAGAAATACGGCGGCCAGGGCGCACACCATGATGTCCGCCAAACCTGCGGATGCAGTGATCACCAAACCGCTGAAGATCATAAAGGCCATGCGGGCTTTGCGCTTGTGGACAATTTCGTGATGCACATCCTCTACAATGATCAGGTCCGTTTCAAGCCGCAGTTTTTCCAACTTGCTTTCCGGGCACCAGATGAGCAGGATGTCGCCGTTGCGCAATCGAATATCCTGGACGTTTTTTTCGGTGTAGTGCAGTCCGCTGCGCTGGATGGCAATGATGTGAACATCCGGGTCGCGCTGAAGACGGCTCTCGACCAGCCGCCTCCCCACCAACGTCGATTGCGGGGGAATGATGAGTTCGATCACAATCGACGCGTTTTCGCCTGATCCTAACACCATATCCTTCTCTGCCAGTGGCAGTTCGACGCCTTCCGCATGAAGGATGTCAACCAACTCAGTGGCAGATCCTTTGACCAGCAGCAGGTCGTCCGGTGCAATGACAACCGCATCCCGGTCGGGATAGTAGATGTGTGAGTAGCGAATCAGTTCGAGAACTTCCAGCGAAGGGTGTCGATCGGCAAAGGCCCGGTCTGCGGCTTGGCCGACCAGAAGGCTTGCGCGCGGTACGGAGAATTCAGCCAGATAGCGCCGGCGGCCGCCTTCCTTCAGCTCGCACACCGGCGACCGATGGCTCGGCATCAGCAGCGGTGCGGCAAACAACAAAAAGACGATTCCCAGAAGGGCGATCGGCACCCCTACCGGGGCCAGCTCGAACATGCCGAGCGCGCCATAACCACGGGAGGCACTGTAATCGCTGACGATAATGTTGGTGGACGTCCCGATAAGGGTGCTGGTCCCGGCCAAAATCGACGCGTAGGACACCGGAATCAGAAACTTGGATGGACTGAAACTGAGCTCACAGCTGAGGCTGAGAACGATCGGAATGAACAGCACGACCACCGGGGTGTTGTTGATAAAAGCCGAGGAAATGCCGACGATCAACATAATCACCAGCATGGCCAATCTCGAATTGCCCCGTGACAGGGCGATCACCTTCTGTCCGATAAAACCGACCGCTCCTGTCTTGATCATACCCTGGCTGACCATGAACATGGCCGCGACGGTGATGACGGCCGGTGAGGCAAAACCGGAGACCGCTTCGATCGGTGTCAGGATTCCGGATAGGATCAGAGCGACCGTGAGACCGATCGCCGTCAGATCTACCGGCAGCTTCTCGGTAATCAACAGAACCAGCGTGACAATCAGCAGTATGGTAACGATCCAAATCGACATTGACGAATCTCGGGCGCCGTCCGGTCATTCGGCAACCGGTGGGCACCGTAAGGTTGGCAGTTTCTGGTCATATTTTTTGGATCCGATAGTCCCGCCGGCCCAATCCCAGTTGCTGGGCATATGCCAACTGGATCTTCCAATCGACTTTGGGATACAGCCCGGAAAATTTATCTTCGCCCGCTTCCCGGTTGGTCTTCAGGCAACAATCGGCCAGAGCCGGTTCCCGATTCACCAGGTCAACCGCCGCCTGATCGATGGCCACGGGATCCCGTGATACCAACACTCCGATATCTCTTACAATCGGTGCATCGTTGTGAGAACAACAGTCGCAGGCTGGCGAAACATCGGTGATAAAATTTAACAGCCGATGCATCTATTGGCATCGATCACAGCCTTTTTTCTTTTGCGACCTCTTTTGGCCGTCCGGGAGGATTTGGCTTCAGTTGCGACAGGGACACGTTCCACGAGTGCCAATGCCGACTGGGAGCAATGCGCGACGCAATCACCGCAACCGACACACTTCTTCTCTATTACCTGGGGAGAAACACTGGAATGCTGTGCGAGCTTTCCTTTGCGGGAGGCACAACCCATGCCGAGGTTTTTGATCGTTCCACCAAATCCCGAGAGTTCGTGCCCCTTGAAGTGGGCGACGGAAACCAGCGCATCCGCCTCGGCGATCTCGGATCCGATGAACACCGTGTCAAAGCGCTTCTGTCCTATTTTTATCGACGTTT
>JARROL010000090.1:0-8887 GCA_037383965.1 Desulfobacterales bacterium
TCCACTGATTAGCCGTTTTGTTCCGGTAGTATGCGAAGAGTATCGCCAGGCACAAGAACATGATTCCCAGCTCGAGAGCGGCGAATGAAAGACTCGGGGGGTATTTGCTGACGTGAAGCCATTGCAGCATGGAGGCATTGTCACGGTAAAGCAGCATGTTGCCGTAATGGTTGAGCCCGCGGACGAGAGCGAAGACCACCAGCGAGAAAATACCGAGTCGGTCGAACAGAGGTACAGGAGTTCCTGCTCCGCCAGCGGCCGGCAATCGGCCGATTCCCCATCCCAAAACCATGTAACCCAGCCAAGGCAGCAGGGGGTAGAGGACGTAGCCCACCGACCCGACGCGGCCACCGGTAACCAGGAAGGCGGCGATGATGCCCGGGTTTCGACCCCTGTCAAAACCGATCGCCAGTCCGGCAAGCGTTTCCGCGAATACCAGGAGGATGAGGCTTACTGCGATCAATGCTCGGATACCCAGCCGGCGAAGAAAAATCATGCAGCACAGGCTGCCGCCGATGGCATAGAGGACCTGAAAGACCAGCCCATGTCCAAAGCCGATGCTCATCCAAAGCGGATCGAGCAGCATGATGAAGAGCCCGCGTTTGAAAATAAAGGTGTCGATGCGGCGATCCGTTACACCGGCCGCTTTTTGGCGCCCGACGCTCAACGACAAGGACCAGCCGGCCAGGAATATAAACGTGGGGGCGCACAGGTGTGTCATCCAGCGCACTAAAAATTGAGCGGTCGGAATAACGGAGCCCGGCTTGTAAAAACCAATCGCGTCGGTCACATACCGCCCGGCGTTGAACATACCCGAGGCGTGGTCGAAAGCCATCAGTACGATGACGATCCCCCGCATGACATCTATGGCCGCCAGCCGTTGTCCCGCAATAGGAGATGTGGCTTCAGGATTTGAAAGGGGGCTCATTGTTATAATTCCGTTAAATACCTCGTGAGAGAACATAGACAAAGCGTCCGGAAAATCGGGTTTCAATCAGGATGGGCTCCTGAGGCAGGCTTGTCAAGATCCCGAGGCAATAAGTGACCGCGGCTTCAAATTCTAAGGATAGCAGGGGCGGAATAAACAGGCACCGGGGCCCTTCCGGGGTCGCTGAAAACCTTGACACACGTATTATATTTTGAATCAGCTTCAACCGAAAAGGAAGTAGAAAGGAGGTCTTCATGTCACAGTTGATCGCTGTCAAAAACGCCAACGGAATCGTGGTGGCTGCAGACAGCAAAGCCCTTGATTCCGATACTTCAGGCAACATAACGGAATACAGCATAAACCGGCTGATAAAACTGAGCGACCGTACCGCGATTCTGGCGGGAGGTGCCGGGGCGGGAGAGACCATGTGCCGGGCCCTTAAAGAATTCATCACCGAAGAGCGCCTGCGCGACGTCGAAGCGGTTTACACCGCCGCACTGCCATTCCTGGCTTCCGAATATCAACAGTTCATGCGCAAAACATGCGAAGTTTTACCGTTCGATCCGATCCATCACATCCATTTTATCCTGGCCGGTTACTCGGGGAAAAATAAACGGAATCCTTTTCAGCTTTACCTTTTATGGACCAAGAAAAAACTGCCTCAACTCGATAGTGACGAAATCACTGCTGCTTTCAGCGTGCCGCGGTTGATCCGCTTAGAGCACCGTCTGAACCAAATGGCCCATAGCGACGCATCCCTCGAAAAGCTCTATACCGAGGTTCGCTCAGGGTTGGAGAGACAGGCTGAAGTCCAGGAAGACGTGGCCGGACCGATGGCCTATGCCGTGATTACCCGGGATGGCTTTCAGCGAAAAGAATGAGGCATACGCCTGTGTGCCACACAAGCGATTCCAGACCTCTCGCGCCCAAGGCGTGATTGACGTCGAAATTGCTGAAAAGAGCCATTTATGGACGGAAACTAATGACGGGATCGGACAAGCATCACCGAACACGGCGCTTTGTGGGCCACCCGTTTGGCCACACTGCCGAAGATGACCAGGCCCATGCCCGAGAGACCGTAAGCTCCCATCACCACTACGTCGATGGGGTTCTCGTCGAGAAACTTGATGAGTTCGCTCGAGACATGACCGTCCAGCACGACCAGTCGATAGTTTACCCGACCGTTTATACGGCTGCCGTATTTCTGCGCCATCAAGGCCTCGATTTGCTGTACCAGCGATTCCCGCGGTTCTTCCGGCATGATCCAGCCGGTGTCGGCCAGCGTTGGGTTGATGGGCGGCGGCAGGACGTGGATAACGGTCAAATCGGCCGTGTACTTTTCGGCCATTTCGAGTGCGGCGGTGAAAGCGGCTTCGGCATTTTCGGAAAATTCGGTGCAGCAGACAATTCTTTTAATCGGCATGGGTCATCTCCCTTGTTGCGGTGTGGCGGCCATCGTCATAATTGATAGGCCGATGTAAACGGCTGCAGAATTTTAATCAATACCCCTTACGGAGGATAAAATCAATTTATACGCAACGGATATGCCACCGGGAAGAAGAAATTGACAGTTCGCATGATGATTCTTAGCCTCATGCCCATCTACGGTCTCATTTAGGCTTTCAGGAGAAAGTGCGCGGAAGTGGCCACTCGACGTTGAGTAGAAAATTCACTCGTTTTGTAAGCGTTCACAGGGCACCGCATCTGCTTGATTGTCGGGCTCTTGAAGTACAAAAGTAAGTCTGTGCACCCTAAGTCTTGTGTCTGCGTCACCCTGTCAATGCTTACCATTAGGTGGCTTGAGGCGCATCGGACTTTGCAATCCTGTGAACGGTTATCTCGTTTTTGTGACAACGATGACTTTTCAGCAGAAAGATATGTTCAAGGCCATGGCGGATCCGGATTTCTATCCGCATCCGGTGGAAGAGGTGCGGCAACGGGAAACCCATATTTCAAGGGTTTTTTTGACCGGGGAATTCGTCTACAAGGTCAAAAAAGAGGTCAACCTGGGGTTTGTCGATTACAGCAGCCTCGAGAAGCGCCGTTATTTCTGCCGTCAGGAAACCGATCTGAACCGGCGTCTCTCCAGCGGGGTTTATCTTGGGGTCGTGCCGATTACCCGCGATCACGACCGATTTGCGCTGGGAGGCACTGGCGTGACGGTAGAGCATGCCGTGAAGATGCGGCAGCTGACGGAGGCGGACACGATGGTGCGGCAGCTGCAGGCCCATAAGATCGGAAACGCTGACATCGAAGCCCTCGCCCGGCGGTTGGCTGATTTTTACACCGCAACAGCCGGCAGTCCGGAGATCGATTTTTACGGTTCCTTGGAAACGGTTCGACGCAACTGTGAAGAGAATTTTTCCAAAGTCGACAACTTCTTGGGAAATGTTCTTGAAGAGCGGCCGTTTCAAATCGTGCGGGCGACCGTCCGGTCTTTTCTATACCGAAAAAAATGGTTGTTCGAAAAGCGCGTCGCAACCGGCCGGATTAGAGACTGCCATGGCGATCTGCGTTCCGGCCACATTTATTTCGACAACGGGATTCAGATTATCGACTGCATCGAGTTCAACGACCGCTTCCGATACGGCGACATTATTTCCGACCTGGCTTTTCTGGCGATGGATCTCGACTTCGAGCGGTTTCCGGAAGCGTCCCGGGAGTTGGTCGATGCGTACGTGCGCGGTGCCGCCGATCCGGATGCCTTCGGCCTGCTCGATTTTTACAAATGCTACCGGGCCATGGTGCGGACGAAGGTGGCGTGCCTGCGCCTGTCCGAATTGGGGCCGGGCGAATACGCCTACCATAAAACCCGCCGCGAGGCGGGGCAGTTCCTGGCGCTCGCCTACCATTATGCGCTGCAGTTCACAAGACCCCTGATCCGGGTGGTCTGCGGTCTGCCGGCATCCGGCAAAAGCACCATCGCCGAGGCTTTGGGAAAGACTCTCGGTCTCGAGATTCTGCGATCGGATGTTATCCGGAAACAGCTGTTCGACCTTCCGGCCGAAACGGCGGTGATTCAACCCTTCGGAGAAGGCATCTATTCCCGAGAGGTTACCGCCCTGACCTACGGAAAACTCCTGCTTCAGGCCCAGGATAGAATTGCGGCCGGCCGGTCGGTCATTCTGGACGCCACATACGGGAGCAGCCGACAGCGACAAGAGGTTCTGCGGCTGGCCCAGGATTCGGATGCCAATGTCCTCTTTATCGAGTGTGTCGCCCGGCCGGAAATGCTGATCGAGCGGTTGCGGCGGCGCGAAAAAGGTCCCTCGGTGTCCGATGCCCGGGAACAGCATTTCCGGCAACTCCAGGAGCGATTCGAGCCGCTGGAAGATATCCGGGAGGAGTTGCACTTACGGGTCGACACCGAAAAGACCCTTCAGCAGAACCTGAACCGGATCCTCAGCCACGACAATTTTCCACTCCCTAAGGGCCCCGGAAAAAAATAATTCCACCCCTTGCCTGTCTTATGGCCCGTTTACTGCGATTCATCCACCCACACATATCCCGAAATGCGCAGGCGCCCTTTTTGGTTTCGGCGGGGCATTATATTTTTATTAGATGTGTTTAGTTGATTTCGTTGATGGGCAAGGGCCTGCCATAGGAAAAGCCCTGAGCGAAATTAAAACCAAGCCGTTGGCATGTTTCAGCCTCATCAGAACATTCAATTCCCTCTGCGACAGTGGCAATGCCAAGGTCCTGTGCTGCCTTGACAAAGGTTGAAACCATTTGATGCAATCGCTTTGGGGCGAGGTGAATTTGACGGATTAGGGATTCGTCGAACTTAAGAAAATCCGGAGGGGCCCTTGCAAGCTCCACCAAGCGAGTTTGCCCAACGCCGAAGTCATCGAAGGCGAGATCTATATTTAGCCTTCCCAAAGCATTGCGGAGCCGCGACATCTCATTTGTGTCCGTGGTCGCCTTTTGATTCACGAAAGTGCCGTTGGTGCTCTTAAAGTCGCGAATCCAAAGATGATCACCGCTATTGCGAATCTCTAAATGATGTCTGGAAAACCATTTGTCGGTTAGCTTAAGGTTACAGTCCTCATCGCGGCCGATAATAAAAGGGAACGGCTCGATGGCAATCATCCATACCCTGTGTTTGGCTTTTGATCCTTACTCGGGAAAAGCGCGATCACTTTCAGGGGGATGGCGACGAGTTTATTTATCAATGAAATCGATTGGATCGTGCCGCAAAGGCAGCCGGAATTGTGTTGCCATACCGGCTGCCCTTCGTTTTTCGGCACTTATTTTACTCTTAGCAGTTGGTACACATTTTGGGTTTGAAATCGGGGGGCAGATGGGTCGATCCAGCGTGGGATTCTCCGACTGTGAACGTCGACATCAATTTTTTAACGCTGCCACTGCACAAAGGACAGTGCACCTGTGCGTCCCATCTCTGAACCATTTTGTCGAAACGGTAGTTACAGTTTGCACATTTGTATTCAAATAGCGGCATAACTTACCTCCATTGTCATTTTGTTTCCGCTTGACATGCCACAAAGTGGTATTAACAGTCTATATATTAGTTACTTTTTTTCCTTCTGCAAGTCTATCGGTGGTGTAATCGGGTGATTGCATCTGCCCGCACTTTATTAGGATCACTTCCTGTTCGGCTGGACAGGGTTGAAGTGTCGATCTCTACACTGCACCCCCAATCGATATGAAACGATATCACCTTAAACCGCTTTATGTTCGATGGAGGAATCACCATGGATGACGTCAATACTTATGAACAGCAGCGTGACAGATTTTTAGAGCGCCTGCTACGATCAGCACGGGGCACCTTCGAGACTTTCACCGTTTACATAGGGCACCGGCTCGGATACTACGCCACCCTGGCCGGAAATGAATGGACAACCATTGCGGAGTTGGCCGAGAAAACAGGAACCCACAGACGCTATGTGAAGGAATGGATGGAACAGCAGACGAGTGTCGGTATTCTCGAGGTGGAAGATGCGCACACCGATGAGACCGCTCGGCGCTTTAGACTGCCCGCCGCCCATGCCGAAGTGCTGGCCGAGCCGGAAAGTCTGAATTACCTGGCGCCGTTGAGCCAGATCGTCGTGGGTGCGGTGCGTCCGGTGCCCCAGGTGCTGGAGGCCTATCGCAATGGCGGCGGCGTTCCATACCGAGACTACGGTGTGGATCTGCGGGAAGGCCAGGCCGCGATGAACCGGGCCATGTTTCTAAAGTTGATGGGCAGCGAGTGGCTGCCGTCTATTCCCGATCTGCACGCCCGTTTGAAATCCGATCCGCCTGCCCATGTGGCCGACATCGGCTGCGGTTTGGGCTGGTCGAGCATCGGTATCGCACGCGCCTATCCTTTGGTAAATATCGACGGCTACGATCTCGATCATCCGTCGGTGGAGGCTGCCCGTCATAATGCCAAAGACAGTGGTGTCGCCGACCGCGTGCGCTTCCATGTCCGGGATGCCAGCGACCCGGCGCTGATGGGTCGCTATGATCTGGTCACCGCATTTGAATGTGTTCATGATATGGCCGACCCGGTGGGAGCGCTGCGAACGATGCTGAACCTGGCGGGCGAAGGCGGCTCCGTACTCGTAATGGACGAACGGGTCGCAGACGTCTTTGCACCACACGGCAGCGAGGTCGAACAGTTGCTTTACGGGTTCAGTGTGCTGCACTGCCTCCCGGCCGGCATGGCCGATCAGCCCTCTGTCGGAACCGGAACCATCATGCGGCCCGACACACTCAAACGCTACGCGGCCGACGCGGGTTTCTGCGATGTTGAAATACTGCCGATCGAGAACTTTTTCTTTCGTTTCTATCGATTGAAACCCGTGTGCCCGGTTGCCTGAATCCTCCGCCGGCTGCATTGTTCGACGCGGCCGCGCGCTATCGACGAAAAAACGCCTTTTTTGCGGAAACAGGCCGTTTACTGATGAAGATCGATCAGTAGACCATTCCCCCGACATACACTCCGGCTCCGACGAATACATCCTGATTGGGGACTTTGTAAATATAGGTCAGCTTTTTCGAGGGAGTGCTTTTGCCCGGTTTGGGCCACATGTATTCGACCCAGCCATGTCCCACCGTTCGGGCAAGGTTGACGAAGTGAACGAACAGCGCCTTGTCCGTAGGATCGGTCATGAGCAGAACGTGCGGTTGCTTTGTCAGTTCCGGCTGAAAAGGATGGGCCAGCATTTTGCCGTCCATGTTCATCAGAAACACATAGGAGTCCTTCCACACAAACGGTCCCTTTGGATTGCCGATCTGCTTGATAGCTTCTTCCAGGCCCTTGGAGATAATGAGTGCGGCCGCCTCATGGCACTTTATGACACATTCTTCTTTCGTGGCCGATTCCTCGGCGGCTACTGAATTTCCTGCCAATAGGAAACCCGTCAACACTAGAATTAAGACGAAAAATTTTCTCATTGCCATCTCCCCTGTTTCGATTTCTGTGGTTTTCGATGGGATCGCAAGAAAGCCAGAATTACGCTCTGCCCAAAAGTGAAGGGTCGGGTGATAATACAAAACAGTTCGCGTTCAGCTGGCTCCATGCGTGGCCATCAACCTTTATTAACTTCAAGAATGAAACTGCCGGTGGTTTACGATAAATCCTTATCTGAGCCAGGGCTTTCCAACTGGAAGAATATTTCGCCCGAAAACCTGAGCGTAAATCACATGGGCCATCATATAGAGGGCGGAGGCTGCGCACAGCATCAGCTCGTATCCGGCCACCTTGGTCAATTCGGGGTATCCGAAATGCGCCAGATCCAGAAGAATGAATCCGATGAGCAGCAGGGTAAAGGTAATGGCCATGGCACCGTGAATTCTCATGGCGGGAATCCACATGATAAAAGTGTAAACTGTCCAACCGACCAGAAACCATCCCAGATCCGTCGTGCTTGAATGGTACACATTGTGATGGTTGAGCAGAAAAATAATGCCCAGGGCGACCCAGAAAGCCCCATAAGAAACAAAGGCACTGTAACCGAAATTGTTGCCGACTTTAAATTCCTGGTATCCGGCGATCAACTGCGCCATGCCACCGAATACGAATGCCAACGAAACGATCGGACCGACACCACACCAGCCCACGTTGTGGAACTGGAGCAGCAGGGTCGTGATGCCGAATCCCGCGAGCCCGACGACGCCCGGGTTGCCACTTGGTTCTGCACTAGCCATAAAACGTCCTCCTTTGGGAAAAGATTGAAAAAATGGTCAGTGGTTGGGTTGACAGGTCTTGAAAGATGAAAAATCGCCATTTTACAATTCGCGAGCTTAATAACGGGATTTTACCAAATAGACAAGTATGAGTTTTAATTCATCCGCACTGACACCGCACACCTCATGGGTTAGCCGTTGCAGTGGTTCATCGGGTTTCAATTTCAAGACCGATCCTCCTGTATCTTCGTGAAAAAGCGCTTCGGCGGCCGCTTCCAGCTGTACCTGTTATGTTTACAAAGTCTTCCCAAGCTTTACAAGTGGCGCCTGCGTCTGGTAAGAATGACCTGCGGCATCTGGCAAGCAGGTACATTTGCCCGGATGGGTCATGGTGTGCTCTGTCTGAATCGCCCCGAGTTCTTTTCCCAAGGTTCCATATCGGCCAATGACAGCATTTCACACATAATGATTCGAAAATCCGCTTTCCTGTGCACTCTTTTCTGGCTTACCGCCGGGTTGACTTCATCTGCCTTGCCGGAGGAAACAGCGGACAAAAATATTGTATCCAGCCTTCTATACGGATTCCGCATCGGTTTGCTGGTCCACGATGTTAACGGTTTGTGGAGCGGGTCGCAGGCCGAGGGCGGTTTCGACGTGAATGCCGAGATCGTCTTCAAGAAGCCCGGATTTTCACTCTGGAGAGGCAGCATCCTGCCCAACCTTGGTATGACGCTCAACAATCAGGGCGACACCAACACCCTGTACGGCGGATTTATATGGGAGTTTGTGTCCAAAGCCGGCGTCTTTTTTAACTCAGGCCTCGGTTTG
>JARROL010000091.1:0-12162 GCA_037383965.1 Desulfobacterales bacterium
GCTCTCAAGGGCTGTGTCGACTGCAGCCTGAAGGGCAACGGCCCGGTTGGAGAAGATCCAGGTGATATTGCGGTTCACTTCTCTGAAGAGGCAGTTGAGGGAGTCGATAAATCCCGTCCCCACATTCTGTCCGAGTGCCATGTGATTTTTGACCAGGGCACCGGTTACCAACAGGTAATGGCCGAGGAGACCTCCGAGAGGTTTCGAGACCGCCAAGCGGCTGATCGCGCCGACATTGGCCTGCGCGATCGGCAGTCGTGCTGCAACCGGTACGATATCGAAAAGATCCAGAACTTCCGGCGTCAGCGACATCAGGTGAAAATCGTCAACGGGCTCAAGGCCCGCAAAATGCGCCTGCAGAGCGCGTCGCTGCCCCCCGATGTCCTCAAACCGTTCGCGTTTGAGCTCAACCATCAGGTGCACCCGTCCGCCAAAGGTCTGCACCATCTCTTCTAAAGAGGGAATCAGGGGGCAGGCGTTCTTCAGGACCCGGAAGTCCGTCTCTCGAATCCGGATGGGGCGTCCGAACAACCGCCGGGCATCCGGATCGTGAATTACCACCGGTCGTCGGTCGCGGGTCCAGCGCACATCGAATTCGATCCCCCAGACGCCTGCGACGACTGCTGCCCGAAAAGCGGGAATCGTATTCTCGATGATCTGGCAGTTGTCGTGTTCGCCGCGGTGGGAGATGATCCTGCATCCAGAGAGGCGCTCTGCCGCAGGACGGGGCTGCGGATAGCGCCGAAACAGGGCATCTGCGCTGCGGAGAAAGGCATTTTCGATCCAAGGGGTAATATTCATAGATGCAATTTTGCAATTGACCGCTTTTTACGGTTGCGGCTATAAGAATAGATATGAAGTCCAGAACCGTCAAACCGGCACGCTTTTGCCCCAAAAAGCCGGCCGGCATCGATTGGGAAAGGTTGTCGGTGCCGCCGGAGCAGGCCATCGTGAACCTCACGCCCGGTATGAGCGTTTTCATCGGCACCGGTGTGGCCGAACCCCGCACCCTGATGAAGCATGTGATGGGAGCGGAAGCAACCCACCTTCAGGATCTCGAGTTCATTCAGCTGGTCAGCCTCGGGGACGCCATTTCCCTAAAGGCCCTAAGCACGCATCGCTACCGGTTGAAGACTTTTTACTCGGGTTGGGCCGCCAGCGAGGCCATCAGCGCCGGACAAATCGACCTGATTCCGAGCCGGTTTTCGGAAATACCGCGCCTGATCACCTCCGGCCGGATACAGATCGATGCGGCCATTATCCAGAGCACGCCGCCGAATGCGGACGGCTATTGCAGCTTCGGCATGGCGGTCGACGTCGCGCGCCTGGTGCTCGATCGGGCGCGGGTGAAGATCGGCGAGATCAACCCGCTCGTTCCAATGACCCTGGGTGACACTCTTGTCCATGTGTCCGAATTCGATCACCTGGTGCGAGCCACCGAAGCGCCGATCTATTTTCCCCGTTGGCCCGTTGACGATGTTTTCGACCGGGTGGCGGCCCATGTCGCCGCAGTGATCGAGGACGGCAGCTGCCTTGCCTTTTCGATCGGGCCGCTGTATGAAGCCCTCGGCCGGCACCTGGTCCACAAACGTCACCTCGGACTGCACTCGCCGTTTTTCACCGATGCCGCAATGGACCTGGTCAAAAGCGGTGCCGTAACCAACCGGCACAAAGAAATCTTCCGCGGCAAGTCCCTCACTTCATATGCCTTTGGGACGCCCGAATTGATGGCCTGGCTCGATCACAACCCACTGGTCGAATTTCAGCAACTCGACAAGGTCTTCTCGCCGAAGCAGATCGGCCTGAACCCGTGCTTTGTGGAAATCCTACCGGCCCGCAAGGTTGATCTTTCCGGCCGTATCGTCATGCATGTCGGCAAGGGCAACGTCACGGCCGGCCCCGGTGATGTGATAGATCTGATGCATGGAGCCGAGATATCGGCCGGGGGAGTTTGCCTTTTCGCCCTGCCGAGCCGCAACCGACGCGGCGAAGCCAACATTCGCGCGACGGTGGACGAATTCCCCAACCAGTTGAATGTCAGGGAATCGGTGGACATGGTGGTAACGGAGTACGGCGTTGCCAGCCTGAGCGGCCGAACCGTGCGGGAGCGGGCCCAGGCCTTGATTGAAATCGCGCATCCCGAAGACCGTCAGGCCTTGATCGATACCGCCAAAAAGTTAAACATGCTGTATCCCGACCAGATCTTTCTCGCCGAATCCACCCACCTTTATCCCGCCCACCTTCAAAGCCGACAGCAATTCAAAGGCGGTGTCGAGGTCCGTTTCAGGGCGATCAAGCCGTCGGACGAAGAAGGCATGCGGCGGCTTTTCTACCGGTTTTCCGACGAAGCGGTCTACTACCGCTATTTCACCCCCGTCAAGACCATGCCGCACTCTAAAATGCAGAAATACGTCAATAAAATGCAGAAATACGTCAATGTGGACTACAGTCGAACAGTCTCGATTGTCGGGCTGGTCGGCGAAACCGGTGCGGGCCGCATCATCGCAGAGGCCCGTTTTGTCCGCGACCCGCGCCGTCCGTATGCCGACGTCGCCTTCGTGGTAGACGATGCGTATCATGGCCTGGGGATCGGTACCTACATGGTAAAAATGCTTGTGCGGCTGGCCGGAGAGCGCGGCCTGCGGGGATTTACCGCCGATGTGCTGGCAACAAACAACGCCATGATGAAAGTGTTCGAAAAAAGCGGACTTACCATCAAAGCAAAACTCGAAGACGGTATCTACTCACTGACCATTTTGTTTGACCGCGAGGGCACGGGACCGGAAAACGATTCGGGCTGATGATCCCAGCGCGCCCGATCAATCTTTCCTCTTCCCCTTTTCCTTTTCGAGCTTTTGTCTTTGAGCCTACCGCCCTGAGCCTTGTACCTTGAAGCATTTTCTTATTTTCCGACTCAACTGGCCAAACCGGCTAACTGACGATGAGTGTGGAAGACTCCTGCGCCAGGGACAGCACTTTCTGCGAGATACTCCCTAAAAAGAAGTCTTTGATACTGGAAATGCCGCGGCGACCCAGGACCACCAATTCGTAGCCTGAACGCGCCTCGTCGGCGATGTCCCGGGCAATCCCCTTCTTCTTCGGTTCAGTCTTGATCGCTATATTTTCGACCTCGAAGCCCGCCTGCCGCAAGATGTCGACGGCCTTGGCCAAAGCCGTGGACACCAAGTCCTTTTTCTTGTCCTCCAGCGCGCAGAAGGCCTGTTGCTGAGACTTGAAATAGGGTGTCAACTCAGGACTGTTCATGTCGCAAAGAGCGGCCGTGTCCTGGAGTACACTGAAAAGGGTGACGTGGTTGTCAGGAGAGAATGTCCGGGCAACGTACTGCACGGCCCGCAACGCATTTTCTGAATCATCGAATGCAATCAAGATCTTCTGTCCCATCTTTCACAGCCTCCTTTAAAAATTCAGTTTGCAGGTGCAGTCAGACAAAGGTTGATGGTCGATCGGCCAACGGCGCTAGCGTCCCGACACGGTCATCTGATTGATTCTGTTCTTATGACAGCCGTCAGGCTAAAATCAATACAATTATGGTTCTGATGCAACAGCGGCTCTATTGACCTGCCGGACACGATTGCCTATAATGCCGCAAAAGCAAAAGGCCCTGGAGCCTCATCCCTTAACGCCAATCCTCTCGGAAGGCGGTAATGCATGTCATATAAATGCGATCTTTGCATCATCGGCGGCGGCCCGGCGGGTTTTGCCGGGGCGATTCGTGCACTGGACCTGGGAAAGCATGTCTGTATCTTAGAGGCCGACGAGATTGGCGGCACCGGGGTGATGTGGGGTGCGCTTTCCTCGAAAACCATGTGGGAACTGGCCAAGGACTACGACATCGCGGCCAAGGTCGACCGGGGATATCGGAGCGCCGGTCTGATCGTCGACTATGCCGCGGTGCGCAACACCGTGATCCAGGCCGTCAAGGAGAAGCAGTACCAGATGCTCTCCCAGCTCGAGACCTATTCCCCGCTGCGTTGGAAGGGTCCCGGATCGATCACCTTCAAGCGCGGTCGGGGAACCTTTCTTTCACGTGAGCGCGTCGAATTCACGAATGGAGACGGCGTCAAGGAAGAAATCAGGGCCGACTTCTTTCTGATCTGCACCGGTTCCAAACCGCGGGATTTTCCTCACGTCACGGTCGACCAGAAGCGGATCCTGAACTCCGACGGCATCCTGAACCTGAAAGAGTTCCCCAAAAGGCTGGTGATCATCGGTGCCGGAATCGTCGGTTGCGAGTACGCCACGATCTTTTCCAACTTCGATCAGACTAAGGTTTTCCTGGTCGATCACCAGGAAAGGATCATCCCCTTCGAAGATGAGGACGTCAGCCGGTTCGTCAGTACAAACCTCAAGAAAAACAACGTCGACATCTTTCATTCCGCCATTCTGCGGTCTATCAACACCAGGCCCGATCACCTCGAGGTGATCCTCGATTTTGACGACGGCCACTCGGAGGTGGTCGAAGCCGACGCGGCCCTCATCTCCATCGGGCGCACGCCCAACCTGGCCGGTTTAAATCTCGACCGGATCGGGCTGGCGACAGATGACATGGGCTTTCTCGCCTGCGACGAGAACTGCCTCGTCAAAGACAACATCTACGCTGCCGGAGACGTGACCCGCCATCCGGCCCTGGTGAACATCGCCGAGACCGAAGCCCGCTACGCCGTGAAACACATGTTCAACGCCATCAGATGGCCGCTCAGGTACAGCAACATGTCCACCGTCATGTTCTTCAAACCGGCGGTGGCAGCGGTCGGCCTCAACGAGCAGGCCTGTCGCAAGAAGAAGATCCCCTATCGCGTCGCGGTCTATTCCAACGCTCTGGTAACCCGCGCCATCGCCATGCAGGCCACTGACGGCTTCGTCAAAATCATTGTCAGCGACGACGACCGGCAAATGCTCCTGGGCATGCGCGCCGCCGGGCCCCAGGCATCGACGACGATCATGTCGATCGCCCTGCTGATGGACCAGGAAAAAGGCATAAACGACGTTCTCAAATCGGTGCACCCCCATCCCACCATGTCGGAAAATATTCAGGAGTGCCTGCGCGTGCTGCTTGGGAAATCGGTCTACAAACCGCACGCTTTTCCTGATTACATTAAGATCCGGAAATGGCACCCGGGAAGCGGGGAAGCCGTATGAAGCTCACCCGACCGTTACGGTCGCACCGCTGCAGATGGCGACCGCCGTCGAAAAAAATCCGGCCGAGTCGTCAATGTATTCGCCTCCGCTCGCCAAATGGCGGGTTTAGGCTCGCCGCGGTTTAGTTTATGTGATACTTTAACTTCGGAGAAAACCGCCCGATGAACTTCAAGGTGAACAGGATCCTGTGCGCGGTCGATTTTTCGAAGTTCTCGCAGCCGGTCCTCGATTATGCCACCGGCCTGGCACAGGGGTTTGACACGGATGTCACCGTGTTTCACGCCCTGAACATTTCCCGCATTCCGCTGCCGGACGACGCGATTTGCGCTCCGAATACCGACGAGTCGGAGCAGATCACAAACGCCCGCATGCGGATTGCACGTCTGGTCGGAAACCGTCCGATCAACTGGCGCACGGTCATTCGCAGCGGAGACCCGGTAGAGGCCATCGAAGTCTACGCGCGAGACCAAGACATCGGGATCGTCGTTGCCGCCAGCTATGGGCTGTCCGGCTGGAAACGTTTTCTGGGGGGCACCATCGTCGAGGCGTTGGCCCGAACGCTGTCGCGGCCCCTGCTCGTGGTTCGGGCTTCAAGAGCCTCTAAACCGCCCAAGGCTTATTCTGCGGATGACTTCTCGTTACAGAACATCCTGGTGGCCTGCGACCTTTCCGATGCGGCCGATAAACTTTATCATTGCGCAGCCGCCTTCGCTCGCAGCTTCGACACCAGCCTTCATTTCGCACACACGGTCGAAACGCCGGTCGGAGAAGACCGGGAAGCTTCCGCGCCCGGGCCCTATACCGAAGTACAGCAAGCGTTGAAGGATCATCTGCACGAGCGTTTGATCAACCGTTTGCCTGAAACCATCCGCCGCACCGGCCGTTTCAAGGCCGTTGTGCTGCAGGGAAATCCTGCGGACAGCCTCATGGATTACGCAGCGGTTAACGCCATCGACCTGATCATCGTCGGGGTGCGGTCGCGCCATGGGTTACAGAAGCTCTTGATCGGCTCCACAACCGAGACCCTGCTTCGCAAAGCACCCTGTGAAGTACTCACGGTACCGTATGCTCGATGAAAGAAATTAGATAGGTTGACGCTCGATGTCTGGGGAAAAAAACGATATCGCAACGCCCCTCAGGCCGACCACCGGCATCGTCAAAAACCTGAGATTTCTGGATCACCGAACCGCTAACGGTCACCCGGAGAACCAGGGACGTTTGGAGGCCGTTTACAGGATGCTGGACCAGAACGATCTGCTGCGCCGGCTTGTACTTGTCGAGGCACGGCCGGCCGAAGAAGACGAGATCCTGCTGGTCCACGCGGCCGCCCACCTGGCCAAAGTCGCCGCAACGGCCTCACGCGAATCCACCGCCTTGACGCCTGACACCTTCGCCTCGGCCGGGTCTTACCGTGCCGCACGTCTGGCCGTCGGAGGGGTGTTAGAGGCCGTATCCCGGGTGGCCGACGGCCGGCTCGCCAACGCTTTCGCCCTTGTCCGGCCACCCGGACACCACGCCGAAAGAAGCCGCGCCATGGGGTATTGCCTGTTCAACAACGTCGCGATAGCGGCCGCTTATGCCCGCAAGGTTCTCGGAATGGACCGCGTGATGATTCTGGACTGGGATGTGCACCACGGCAACGGAACTCAGCATATCTTCGAACAGGACGATCGGGTCCTTTTCGTCTCCATCCACCAGTTCCCGCATTTTCCCGGCACCGGCGGTTTCACCGATGCGGGTATCGGCCGGGGGGAAGGATACTCGATCAACATCCCGATCCCGAAAGGCTATGGAGACGGAGAGTACTCCGCGATTCTGCAGGCGCTGCTGATGCCGTTGACCGCGGAGTTCAATCCGGACCTGATCCTGGTTTCCGCCGGTTTCGATCCGCATACGTCCGATCCTCACGGCGGCATGCGCCTCACTCCGGGGGGGTTCGCGGCACTGACCCGGTGTCTGTTGGAAAGCGCCGCAACCTGCTGTAGCGGGCGGGTTGCGCTCGTTCTGGAAGGCGGCTACGACGTTCACACCATCGGCGACAGCGTCAAGGCGGTGTTGGATGAACTCTCCGGTGCGACGGTGCACACCGTCGCCGACATGGCCGCCACCGCAAACCCTAAAAAGGTCGTCTATGCTCTCAAGCGGGTGGTGAACGTTCAGCGCCGGTACTGGAAAAACCTGTCCCGGCCGATGAAAATCGACTGTTCCGGTAGAACCGTCCACATCTAAAAACGGGGGGAAAATGAACAAAATCAAAATCATGGAAGCGTCGGTCCGCAAATGGAACCGGATCATCGCCGGAAAGGGCTCCGACGGCGGCATCCTGGACTGCCCCCCCTGCAGAATTTTTTACATGGCGGTCTGCTTTGGCTGTCCGATTGCCCAATACACCGGCAAGAAATTCTGCAGAGGGTCCCCATACGGTCGCTGGTACTGGCACCAGACCAATGAACACGGTCACATCCGGAAAAAGGTTTATTGCCCCGAATGTTTGCGGTTGGCGACCGAAATGCGGGACTTTATGATAGAAATCGTCGAAGACCTAAAGAACAAGAAAGCACAAACCTGAAAGCACAACGACGACCCCGCCGAAATCACCCCCGCGGTGCATCGGCTCCGGCGGGAAAGACGTAATCGAAGACTGAAAGCGGACCGAGAGCAGAGGAGAAACGGTGAGTGGTGCAACCGGTGGAGTTGTTGCCGCAGGCGGGGCCATCGCGGAACTCATCATCCTAAGTCTGAGCGGCTTCATTCTTTTTCGCCGCTGCGGCAATACGATCGCCGAATCCTGCGCTTATAGCCTCATCGCCACCTTGATGGGCCTCTCTCTCGTATTCCAGTCGGCCTTTCTGTTCCACCAGCCGGCAGTATCCCTGGTCATAGAGGCCATTGCTACCACGCTGGCGCTGGCGTTTATCGTGCACCGGCGACCCGACCTGCGTCCGGCACTGACCGCCGTCAAATCTCTCTGGTCGCGGCACCCGCTGATGTGTACCGCGATCGTGATCGTCTGGAGCTATCTCGCCTTGCTGGCCTTGGTCATTCCGCCCGGCACGATTCACTGGCAGTCGATCGCACGCGTACTGGAGTTCGAAAGCCACCACACCCTGTTCCCGGCCGGGGTGTCCACCCTTGCGGGCGGAAATCAAGGATTGCCGGCTTCGGCCAACATCCTGATCCTTCCGCATCTGTTCCTCCGCTTCCACGGTGATCTGGGTCTAGGACTGCTGGGATTTGCGGCTTACCTGTCCATCGGCTTCAGCGTTTACGCCTTGTCGCGCCGTTATGCATGGCCGTCGACGGCTTTCACCGTCGCGGTGATTGTGCTCAGCATGCCGCGCATGGTGTATCTGGCGACATCGCCCGGTTATGAAATCATCCCGACGGCAGTGGCCCTGTTTTGTCTGTTGGCCGTCTTCAGGACCGTGGAATCGCCGAACGTGAGAGACCTGTATCTTCTGTTGCTCAGTTTGGTGTTCATGATTTCAAAGGCGACCCTGCAACTGACATTTCCGCTTGTCCTGGTACCGCTCGCCGGTCTTCTGCTTTTTCGCCGGCACGGCATGATGACCTGGTGGCACCTGGTGGCCGCCCGCCCTTCGATTCTCTTGCTGTTCTCGATACCGGCCCTGATCTTTTCACCGCTCTTGCCCTGGATGCACTGGCTGCTGGCAGACGGCGACAGCGACGGGACAGGGATACTGATCAACATGGTCTACAACAATGACGGACTACAAGGAACCGTGGCCAACGCGATCCGTTATCTGCTTCAGAGTATCGATCTCACACCTCCGGTCGATAATCTGCTAAAATGGGCAATGGGTTTTTCGGTAAGCGGCCTGCTGCAGCGTGTCTATGAAACTTTAGTGGCTCCGGTATTCGACGGCAGCGGAACGGCGGCCGCTTTCCAAATTGCCTGGGGAGCCGACGAACGGTTTTCCTGGTTCGGGCCCTTCGGTTTCGTGTTGATCCTGCCGGCGGTCGTCTATGCCGTCCGGCGGGCGCCAAGACGCTTGAAGGCGGTTGCCGTCGCGCTCTTGGGCTATTTTTTCCTCGTCGCCTTGATTCCCGCCTGGCGACCGGAGAATGTCCGCTATTTCGATGTTTTCTTTCTGTGCGGCAGCGTCTGTAGCGCATTTTTCCTACCACCCTGGCGGCTGAGCAAAAAAGGACGGCGGATCTTGATGACCATCGGAACCGGGCTTTTGGTGTATGCCGCTGCCTGCAATGAACACAAACCGGCCTTCACACTCCCGAACGGCCTCAAAAGCCCCGGAACGGGCGCTTACAAAGCCGCACCTCGTCCCGGAGGCAAAAGGGCCGCCAGGCCTATCATTTCCGCCGGCAGTATTTGGACGGCTTCCGACTGGGGACGTAAGCGTTGCTGGGCCGCTCCTTTGATCTACGGCGACGACCGTGTGGAAGCAGCGGACCGCCTGGTGGACAGATCGAAACGGCTGTGGCTGATATACGAAGATTCTTCCTTGACCTACCCTTTTCTGAGGCGTTTTCCGACCGCCGAGACGACCCCGCTGCGGGAAATCACCCGGGAGATGATGGCGTCATCGCGCGGCCTTGGAATCACGTATCTCATGTTCGTCGATTGCTCACCGCCTCTATGGATGGATGGACGCAACGGAACCCTCCTGTGGGAAGCGGCCCGCGACACGGCAACTTTGCCGGGCGCCTTGATACATTTTCCCTGAACGGGACACTGCCAAGCCGGCCGGCAGATCAACCGACAATGGCCTATTCCTCTTTGATTTTCCAAGCAAAATCATCTATAATAATTCAATTATACAAGGATTTTTTTAACCCGAGAGGATAGAAAGACAGACCGTGAAAGCGTACCTGATTTTTCCGGCCCTGCTGTGGGCGGCAGCCCTTTTCTTTTTTATCGGCACGCTGCAGGCAACCGATGCCCCCCGTGATCAGACAACACCAAAGCCGCCGATTACCGAAAAGCAGCTCAAGTCGGCCGCCAACAGCAGCCTCTGGCGCCTGAAATACGCCATTGACAAGGAGGGTTTCTACGCCGCCCGCATCGCGCTGAACATATGGCGCAGCAACGCCCTTGACGCCGGCGTCTTCGACCAGGCCGAATACGATGCCTTCAAAGAGAAAATCTACGACAAATCGATCCGCAATAGCCTGCAGTGCTTCGAGTATGCGATTCAGCACGAAAATGTCACGGATGCCAGAATTTGTCTGCATACCTGGAAAGCCCACTCCGAAGAGATGGGAACATTCGATGCCGTTCTCTACGAGGAGATGCGCAAAAAGATAAAGTGACACTTTATATTATCAGCCGGAACCATCAGGAGTGTTGTTGATGACGACAATAGCGACCTACAACGCGGAGCGCCTGATCGGCACGCAGGTGGGAACCTCGATTATCATCAAGGAGCTGGCACGCGGCGGAATGGCCATTGTGTTCATCGCTTTTCAGAAGTCCCTGAAGCGTCAGATCGCGGTCAAGGTTCTGCCCAAGAGTCTGATCACGGCCAAGTCGGCTGAACTTTTCCAACAGGAGGCCGAAGCCGTTGCCATCCTCTCCCATCCCAACATTATTCCGGTATACGAGGTCGGCGAAACCGACGATTTTCTGTTCATTACGATGCAGCTGGTCCAGGGGAACACTCTGGCTCAATACATGCAATTCGCCCAGAAAAACCCGATCCCCTCGCGACGCGCGCTGCCGCTGCCTGCGACCCTGAGGGTCATGATCCAGATGCTCGACGCACTCGATTATGCACACAGTCAAGGCATCGTCCACCGGGACATCAAACCGGGAAACATCATGATCGAAAAACACTCCCGTCGACCGTTGGTAACCGATTTCGGCATCGTCCAGGTCCTGAACAGCGACACCGGAGCCGCCAAGGCCGTTCACGGTACCCCGCTCTACATGGCTCCGGAACAGATCCTCGGCCAGGGTGTCGACGGACGGGCCGATATTTACGCCGCCGGGACGATGTTCTATCAGATGCTCGCCGCCGAACTGCCCCTGCCGGAATTCAAAAACAAAACCGACCTGCTCAAGCACAAGATTCTAAGCCGGGGGAACTTCTTTTTGAAAAAACCCTCCGAAGTGAATCCGGCGATCGACCAGGAGATGGACCGGATCATCGGCAAGGCCACGGCTTTCGAACCGGACCAACGCTACAGCACTGGCCGGGATTTCCTCGGCGACCTGGAGCAGTATCAACGGCAGCGCCGTCTGTAACCAGCTAAAGGGGTGTCAGCCATGACCGTCAAGAAGCTCCCGAAAGAGATTAGCTACAGAATCGGCAGAGCCTTTGCACTGCTCTTCAACCGGTCGGCAATGTACAATATCGATCACCCATTCACCGCCCAGGCCCTTTCCGAGTTTTACAACACGACGACCCACGGCTTGGCCCTGTTTTCCCCGGTCGCCCTGATCATGCATCAAGAACAGTTTTTCATCGAAGAAGAACCGCTCGACCACCGGATCAACACCGGCAAAATGCTCACTCACTTTAAGAAAGCCGACATCCAATCGATCTCCTTCGAGAAAGGGATGGCGGAGTCCGAACTGACCCAGTTTGCCGGGGTGCTCAACGACATCGCCCAATATGCCAATGCCGAGGCCATGAAAGCGGCTTGCGAAGAGCTGGGCATCCGCAACATCAAAATCAACCACGTTTTCTACAAAAAGATCACGGCCGACGACGAAGTTGTCGACCGGCGGATTTTTGAGCAGATCTCCACCGCTTCAGGTTCCGGCACGACCGAGCATGGAACCGAAGAGGTGCTGGGGATGATGGCGGAGAGCGTGCTGATGGAAGAACTGGAAAAGTCTCTCTCGCTACAAAGTATCATTGAGAGCCCCACCGGTGCATCGCAGAAAATGATCGAGGCCGACCAAGCGGCGGCGGCATCCGGTGAACCAGGTGCTCCCGAGTCCGGCGATGTCATCATGGCCCAGTTGCAGAGAATTCGCGAGGAAATCGACCGGTCGTCTTCCGGCGACGATAAACC
>JARROL010000092.1:0-10760 GCA_037383965.1 Desulfobacterales bacterium
GGTCTTCATGGCGGCCTGGTGCGCACCCTGCATCAAAGAACTTCCGGATTTAAACGCTCTTCACAAAAAATACCGCGCAAGCGGACTGAAAATGGTGGGGGTCAGCGTAGACTTCGATGGGCCGTCCGCCATGCAGCCGATCGTGGACCGTTTGAAGGTGGATTTTCCGATATTCTGGCTGGGAGAAGAAGCCCTCGACGCCTACGGGATAAGCGGCATTCCGCTGCTCATATTCATCAAAAACGGTTTGGAGGTCGAGAAAGTCGTTGGTCTGCATTCAAAGGCCTTTTTCGCCGACAAAATAGATACTTTTCTGATGATGCCCTAAAATAACTTAGGGTTCCCGAAAAAATAAGTTTGCAATTAAGGCGCCGCGACGCCTCCCTCCGCGCGCGCCTTGTCGACCGCCGCGAGAATCTGCTCAACCGTGTAGAAATCGCTCCTAAAGACTTCTTTCCCCGCCGGCGAGTAAACAACCAGGAGGGGTATTGTCAGGTGGCCGATTTCCTGAAGTTTGGCTTTGCCTTGCGGGTTGTGTCCCGTAATATCCACTTTGATCGGTGCGACATCCCCCCCGGTAAACTGCTCGACCACCGGCGCACTGGTCAAAACACTTTGCTCCAAAGCCTTACAATTAAGGCACCATTCGGCTGAAAAGACCATGACCACAATTTTGCGCTGATCAATTGCTTGTTGCAAGCGTTGCGGCGTATAATAGATCCAATCGATCGGGCCCCGATCCGTCAAGCGTATCCCGCCGTATAACGAGCCGCCGAAGAGTATCACGCCCAGCGAGACAAAAAGCAGACGCTGAAAATTTTTGGAAGCGATTCGGATCGTTCGATAAGCCAGCCACAATCCCCCTAAGGCGATAAACCCCATCACCGCCCACCAGTACCCCTTTCCAGGCGGGGAAGGGGGCGTCATCAGCAGAGCGCTTACCCCGGTGCCGATGAAGTACGCGGCTGCGGCCAGCATGAACAGGCCCATCACCTGCTTGACCAATACGCTGGCGGGTCCTGTGCGCGGCATTTTACAGATTTGATCCGGAAAGGCCGACAGCAGCATGTAGGGCAGTGCCATTCCGATGCCGATGGCGGCAAAAACGCTCAAGGTGGTGAAAGGGTGCTGGGTCGCAGCCCAGGCAGCGGCAGCCCCCATGAAGGGAGCCGTGCAGGGAGTTGAGAGAACAGCGGTCAAAATGCCGAGACCGAAGGAACCCCCGAGATTTTCCTGTTTCGGGTTCAAGAGATAGACAAAGGATGGCAGGCGGATGGAAAAAAGGCCGCACATGCCGATTGCCATCACGGCAATGATGAAGCCGATGACTATTGTGAACAACGGATATTGAAAGAGTTGACTGGTAGCGGTAAATCCGCTGACCAGGGCAATGGCCGCGCCAAGGATCAGCCAAAAAAACAGCACTCCCAAAAACATGGCGACTCCCAAGGCGAGACAGCGGGCCTGATTCTGAACCGCGTTCGACAGGCTGATGATTTTAATCGGAATCAGCGGCAGCACGCAGGGTGTCAAGTTGAGCAGCATGCCGCCCAAGGCAGCGGTAAAAAGAAGCAAAAGGAACCCCAATCCGGTGGCCGTATTGATGGCGAAATCCCAGCCGAAAAGGGAAAAGCCGACCGAATTCCCGGCTCCGGTTGCAGCGGCCAGACGGTAACCGGCAAAAAGATCCTGGTTGACCGTTTGAGGCGCTTTACCTGAAGCGATGACCGGAAGTTCGGCCGCCACGACGACCTGGCGCGGAAAGAGGCACACCAGGTTCTCGCAGGCCTGGTAGGAAATCGTTACATTGACCTGCACCTTTTGCGAAGGGATCTCTTTTCCGAGTGTCATCGGAACATAGACAATTGTCCGCCCGTCAAAAGCCATCAGCGGGTCACTGGTGAATTCGACCCTTACAGTGTGGGCCGGCGGGTAGAGCGGCGGGTCGATGGTGAGACCTTCGGTGACCGCCGAGACGGTAACGCGGGTGGGATACGGTTCAAAATCAACAAGCGGCTTGAGCTGGCCGCTGTTGGCATTGAGGTGATAGCCGGCTACGATGTCGAGCACCACTGCCAAGGCCAAGGGCTCTCCCGGCCGTGCGCGATCCACAGACCAGGCGGAACGCACGGAAACGACATCCGAGACGTCCTTTTGCGATGCAGCCGACGACAGCAGCCCGGAATCCTTTGCGTCACCGTCCCGGGCCGTCAGCATCACGTCTATTAGAGGGATTTTATTCACTTGCGTCGGGCAACACCAGCTTAATTCCACTATCATACCCTTTTTGCCGGGCGTTGATGTCGAGGTGCAGGGAAGCGATCTGTTCCATAGGGGGGTAGATGATGCGCTCCGTTGCCCGGCTGTCCACTGCCTTGAGGTATTTTCTGCAGTCATCGCAGACGTCCACCCGCAAGTCTTTTTCATCTTCACTGTAGACGGTATGCAAGTTTTCCCCGCCGATTTTTTCACAAAAGGGGCAAAAAATCCGTTTTGCCGGCCAGGTGGTCCAGCAAAAATTGCAATACAACAGGCGTCGACCGTCGTGATCAAGGACGGCCAATCCTGGAAAGTTGCCGCAAATGGGGCAATACCCCTTTTCCCAGGCGACGAGGTCTTTCAAATAGCCCGACAGTTGTTCGGCGCAGAGGACTACCGATGGCTTGAGGCTGCTATACGCCACAAATGCCAAGGCGTTTTTATCGATTTCGAGAGCGGCGGCCGTCATGTCAAAATAAGCATCGTCGCCTTTCAACAGGCTGCTGAAAAAAACGAGCGGTTCGATTTCTTGGTCAAGACCCCGAATGATGGTGCCGGCAGCGTCTGTCATTTTTCTGTTGTGGGATTGAATGATGTCACAGATTATTAATAGCAGATCACGTGCGCTCTGCGGGTCGAAAGAGAAATCGGAAACGTCGACCAGGGGCAATTTTTCGCGGCGCTTGATGGCGCGCAATTCCGAGGTGATCTGGACGGGTTCCAGGTTGATATGTGCTTTAGACGCCTCTTGGGCTATGAAAATTTTTTCGTAAAACCGCAGCAGTTCCCTATATGCCGGCCGCAGCCGCTGGAGCGCTTGGGCAGCCGCGTGAATCTGTTCGGGTGAAAATACCGGGCTCGTATTCATTAGGCCTCCTTGCAGGAACCCGCTTGGTCATCTGACGAATTCAGGGTAAAAATACCGGGCGTTTACAACCAATTCATGCACCGTGGCGGCGCCAGAGGCCATGAGCGTCTATCAGAACGCTATGGCCGGCTGTTCTACAAATAAATTCGACCCTGAGCGGTCTCGATACCCTGATCGAACAATGCTTGTCAACCATTGCCGATTAAGATGTCAAAAAAACAGGGGGAAGACGAGCCGTCTTCCCCCTGTCGTTGGTTTGTTGCGTGATCGCCCGACGGTCCTTACGGCGTTTGCACTATAAGAGCCGGGAAACCAGCCCGGTGAAAGGTTTCAGCATTTTCCGCAGCGCCACTTGCCGTGTCATGTCGAAGGTCCCGTTAGCGGCGACGGCAAACTCGTAGTACATCTGCGGCTCGAAGGCCACCAGAAAAACGACCTGGATGTCGTCCGGATCGAGGAGAGTCGCCTTCGGGTATTTCTTCTTGACCACGGCCAGCCGGTTCTTGGCGAGCGTCAGGATTTCGTCCCGGTCGCCAAAGTTCATGGCACCCGTCGGGCAGGTCTTGACGCAGGCCGGCTGAAGACCGTTTTGCACCCGATCCAGGCACATGTCGCACTTGGCCAGAGTCCCATCCGGCGCTTTGCGGGGGATATTGTAGGGACAGGACTCGATGACCTCGTCGATGTTGCCGAGCTCTTTGGTGACGGCTGTGTAGATGACCGCGCCGGTTGCCGGATCTTTGTAAATGGCGCTGGGCTCACCGGCGGTTGCCTCGCAAGGCGGCGCCAGGCAATGGCGGCACTGATCCGGGAAGTACAGCCACCGGAACTGGCCGCCGATGACCTCTTCATGCATGCGCACCAACTTGTAGGTGTCGAAGGAGAGATCCTCCGGGTTTTGGTAGCTGCCGTGATTGACGGTCTTTTCGGCAGGCAGGTCGTGCCATTGTTTGCAAGCCACCTGGCATCCGCGACAGGCCGTGCACAGCGTGGTGTCAATCAAAAATGATTTACTCATGCAGGATCACCTCCTTTCCTATATCTTAACGACATTGACCATAAAGGCTTTGGTTTCGGGGATACGCGTGTTGGGATCTCCGGTAGAGGGCGTCACCAGATTAGCGCTTTCTTCCTTGCCGCTCTTCGGAAATTCCCAGCCGAAATGCCACGGCATGCCCACCTGATGGACGACGCCCCCGCCGACCTTGAAAGGCCGGAAGCGCTTGGTCACAATGGCCGTTGCCTCGACTTCGCCGCGGGGAGAGGTGACCTTAACCCGGTCACCATTCTTGATACCTTTGAGCTGCCCCAATTCCATGCTCATTTCGACGAACATCTGGGGCTGCATTTCAAGCAGCCAGGCTTGGTGGCGGGTCATAACGCCGGTCTGCCAGTGCTCCACCACCCGGTAGGTGGTGCCGACATAGGGATAGCGTGGATCGCACGTGGCCCATTCGTCGGCTTTGCCGCCATATACGGCTGCGGTGGGGTTCATCCGCTGGGCATTCATGAAGTTTTTTTCCACCGGACACTCCAGCGGTTCGTAGTGCTCCGGAAAGGGGCCGTCGCTGAGACCCGGACCGAAAATCTGGGCATATCCGTGCTTGCGCATGATGAAGGCATACTTTGTCTTGGGATTCTTGAAACCGTCGGCGGTTTCAAGCGGCGGCCAGCCGCCGTCGGGCACGTCCCCGATCCACTTCTCGCCGGTCCATTTGATGACCCAGCGGTCGGGATTCCACGGGTTGCCTTTGGCGTCCACCGACGCCCGGTTGTAGATGATTCGGCGGTTCACCGGCCAGCACCAGGCAAACTCAGGATAGAGTCCGATTTTGTTGGGTGCATCTTCCTGGCTGCGGCGGGCGGCCATGTTGCCTTTTTCCGTGTAGCTGTTGCAGTAGAGCCAGTTGGCCGAAGAGGTCGAGCCGTCCGATTGCAGGAAGGCAAAACTGGGCACCAGTGTGCCTTTTGCGTAAGTTTTGCCTTTGATGGTGACATCCTGGACAAAGTAACCGTTGATCTCTCTGGCCACCTTGTGAGGATCATACACCCCGCCGGTGGCATAGTCCCATTTCAAATTAAGAATGGGCTCTGCGAAGACGCCGTCGTTCTTGGTGTAGACCTCTTTGAGTTTTTGGCCAAGCTTCAGGATGATGTCGCCGTCGGGTAGGCTGTTGCCCAGTGGCTTGGGTCCCTGGTAGCGCCACTGCATCCAGCGGCCGCTATTGGTGATGCTGCCTTCTTTTTCAACCGATACGCAGGCCGGCAGAAAGAAGACCTCGGTCTTGACGGTGGCAGGATCCATGCCCGGGCCGCGCCAGAAGGAACCGGTCTCGTTTTCGAAGATATTGGTGTTGACCATCCAGTCCAGATTCTTCATGGCATCGCGGGTTTTGTTGGCGTTGGTGCCGCTGCAGGCCGGGTTCTGGCCCCAGGCGAAAAAGCCCTTGATACTGCCGTTGTACATCTCGTCGAAAAGATCAAGCCAGGAGTAGACCTTGCCGTCGTCCGCTTTCGGCATCCAGCTATAGCCGAACTCGTTCCCCTGATTGGCGTTTTCTCCGAAAAAGGATTTCAAGAGGCTGACCGAGTACTTGGGGTAATGCTGCCACCAGTTGGCCGATTGCGGATCATTGCTCTTGGGGGTGTATTTATCGTTGTAAACAGCCAACGAGGTGTCCGATGCACGCGGGGTTTTCAGGTAGCCGGGCCAGATGTGCCACAGCAGGCAGTGATCGGTGGAGCCTTGGACGTTCGATTCACCGCGCAGCGCGTTGACCCCGCCACCGGCGACCCCCATGTTGCCCAGCAGCAGCTGGATGATGGCCATGGCACGGATGTTCTGGGTGCCGACGGTGTGCTGGGTCCAGCCCATGGCGTACATGATGGTACCGGCCTTGCCGGTTTTGCCGGTGGCCGCATAGGTTTTGTAAACCTTGAGCAGGTCTTGTTCCGATGTACCGGTAATTTTGGAGACCAGCTCGGCGGTGTAACGGCTGTAGTGTTTCTTGAGCAGCTGAAAAACACAGCGCGGGTCCTTCAAGGAGCGGTCCATCTTCGGGACCCCGTATTTATCATTCTCGAAGGCCCATTTGCTCTTGTCGTAAGAATGGGTCTTGGGGTCGTATCCCGAAAACAAGCCGTCCTTGAAGTCAAAAGACTTTCCGACGACAAAGGGTCCGTTGGTGTAAAGCGCAACGTAGTCCTTTTGATAGAGGTTGTTGTCGAGGATGTAGTTGATCATGCCACCCAGAAAGGCGATGTCGGTACCCGAGCGAAGTGACGTGTAAATATCCGCCTTGGAGGAGGTACGGGTAAAACGGGGATCGACACTGATCAGGGTGCTGCCGTTCTGTTGGGCTTCTGTGACGTACTTGAAGGAAATGGGGTGGTTTTCAGCGGCGTTGCTTCCCATGATCAGGATGCAATCGCTGTTTTTGATGTCGATCCAGTGATTGGTCATGGCACCGCGTCCGAACGACTCTGCCAGAGCCGCAACAGTCGCGCTGTGTCAGATACGGGCCTGGTGTTCGAGGTACACCAGCCCCAGGGAACGCATGAGCGCCTGGTAGATCCAGCACTCCTCGTTGTCCATGGCCGCGCTGCCGACCGAGGCGATCGCGGTGGTGTGATTGACCACTTGACCCTTGGCGTTGGTGCGGGTAAAGGAGGCGTCCCGGGTCGTCTTGACGCGTTTGGCGATTTCAGTCAAGGCCCAGTCCCAGGAGACCGTTTTCCATTCATTGGAATAGGGGGCCCGGTACATGGGATCGGTGACACGGAGTTTGTTTTCGGAGAGCTGTGTCAGGGCGGCGCCCTTGGAGCACAAAGTACCCCGATTGATCACGTGGTCGGGGTCGCCTTCGATGTCGATGACGCGACCGTCACCCTTCTGGCTGGTGTACACGATGACGCCACAGCCCACCGCGCAGTAAGGACAAATAGAGGTTGTTTGCTTGGTATACTCGGTCTTGAGCATCTGGGCGTGAGCTTTGATCGGCTTCAAGTCAAAACCCATGCCGCTGACGGCAAGACCGGCGGCTGTTGCCCCAGTAACCTGGATAAACTGCCTGCGGGTGAAATCCATGCCGTTTTCCTCCTTTCTTTTTATGGTATATATCAAATAGGTGTAGATGTTGACTGGCGATTCACCGTTTCGGAATGGCCAGATGGAACCCTGACATCCATAGCCGTCTGAATGATCCGGCGGGCTGCTATTCTCTTGATTCTTGACGGGAACAGGCTCGGCCTAAAGCTGTTTTTATCAGAGAGCATACACTCAAAAGAAGTCTGTTTTTGAAGTAGGTTAGGGCAGGTACATCGGTATCGAATGGGTCGACTCAGGCCATTTATCCATATCACTATCTTGTTAACTATAGATTCTCTGCGATGTCAAACAGAAATTATGGGTTCTTCTGGGTTATTGTTTTCAGAGCGGAGAATAACAGGACCGGGATTCCGGTGCCGGACAAAAGGGTGCGCAGCGCGCACGAACGCGTCACTAAAATGCCGACCCACCGTCAGAACTTGCGGTCGACGGTGACTGGATGCCAGGCATGGGTCGGTGCACCGTGACGCAGACTTTCGTACAAGGCGATTCCCACAGCCGTAGATAGATTCAAACTGCGGATGTCGGAGCTGATCGGAATGTAGTAAGTCGACAGCCGGTAACGGGCAATGATGTCTTGTGGCAAACCACGGGTCTCCGAGCCGAATACCAGAAAGAGTCTTTGAGGCTTTGGTAGCGACCAGAAATCTTTTTCACCCGATTTGGTCAGCAGCACCACTTCATTTTCTTTCGGTTTCAGATGACGTTCAAGATGTCCGTAGGACTTCCAGACCTGCAGCTTGACCTTGGGCCAGTAATCGAGACCCGCTCGCTTTACCGCGCGACTACTGAGAGAAAAACCAAGGGGTTCGATCAGATGAAGTTTGGCGCCAGCCGCAAGACAGGTACGCCCGATGTTGCCGGTATTCCAATGGATCTCCGGCTCAACCAGTACCACGTGACGCTCTGTTTTCATGAAGACATTTCGACGTTCACGTATTGTGGGTTGACTTTTCAGAGTGGAAAAACATACAAATCCGAGAAACCGCAGCATACAGCGGGATATAATTGCTCGGTCCATATTGCTTAAATTCCGGTTGTTCGTCAACAGAAAGATCGGGCGGTCAGAAATTCTCGACGAACTAAGGATCCAGTAGATTACGCCGGGTAACCGGATATTAAAGCGCTCAAAACTCGCTCAAAAGCGAACCTAAAACCGAACAAGGCTGAGGCTTCTAAGATGAACGAATCTAAAACTCCAATTTCGAGTCCGACAAAAACCTTCTTATTGTTCGGTTTAATGCTCGCCAATGTGCTCAAACAGTTGACCACTTTAATATCCGGTTACCCGGCTCCATTTTTAAGGCTACCGAGAACCGATGTCAGGCGGTAGAAGGCCTGGCGATACATAAACACAATTTGAGGGTGGCGGGCGTTCTCCTGCCGTGTTGCGGCATTCGTCCCACCACCTGGAATTGGACGCATGATCATCGATTTTCACACCCACATCTTCCCACCCGAAATTCGGGCCGGCCGCCAGGCTTATTTCCCGGCGGAACCCGAATTCGGTCTCTTGTACAGTTCCCCCAAGGCCAAAATGATCGGGGCGACAGAGTTGGTTGCGGCCATGGACGACCAGGGCGTCGGAAAGGCGGTTGTTTTCGGATTCCCCTGGAAATCCACAGAAACATTTAAACGTCACAATGATTATATCGTTGAAGCCGTCCGTCGGTTTCCAGACCGCCTGATCGGTTTCGGCTGTTTCGAACCCTGTCATCCACAGGCGGCCATGGAAGCCCGACGCTGCATCGACGGCGGGCTGTCCGGCATCGGTGAGCTGGCTTTTTACCAGTGCGGCATCGATGCGGCCGCTCTGGATCACCTTTCACCGGTCATGGATCTTTGCCGTGATAACAATCTGCCGGTGCTCATTCACACCAACGAACCGGTGGGGCATCACTATCCCGGGAAATCGCCCAACACGCTGTTTCAGATTTACGAGTTGGTCCGACGGTTTCCTGCAAACACGATCATTCTCGGTCACTGGGGGGGCGGTATTTTCTTTTACAGCCTTTTGAAAAAAGAGGTCGCAGAGAGTCTCAAGAACGTATATTTTGACACGGCGGCGTCACCATATCTTTACGACACACGGATTTACTCTCTTGCCGTGCAGTTGACCGGGCCTGAGAAAATTCTGTTCGGCAGTGACTATCCGTTGCTCCCCCCGTCGCGCTATATGGATGAATTCATGCAGGCTGGATTGTCGGAAGCCGAAATCGAACAGATCTGCGGCGGCAACGCCGTTCGTTTGCTCGGACTATAGGGTTTACGACGGCGCGGTGGAGAGTTCCGCGAGGGCGCCGAGAATAGGCTGTAGGCGATTGCGATGCTCCGGCGGCACCATCAAAACCGTAAGCGGGTGGTTGCCGATCAGCCCCGTTGCGCTGCAACTCAGACGATCCTCTCTGTAGGCCTGCCGATTGTCAGCGGACAGAAGGCAGAGCAGGACATCGGCCAGATTACCCGTGCAGCCAGTTGCGTCCAGGTGCTCGATCATTTGCAGAAAAACGGTGTTGACGGTCAACACAAAGTCGGGCATTTCGGCGGTGCCCGACTCCCTGCAGGGGACCCGGGAAACGAGACAGCGGCAACCAAACGGGCGCAGTGAATAGACCGGGCAGGCATTCTCTTCCAGCAGCGGACAAATTTCTGCCGGGTCGCCTGAGGCCTCCTCCGGAATCTCCCGCCCTTGCCGGCAGAGTTCTGCTATCTGGTTGGTGGTCAATAGCGGTCGAAAAACCCGCTTCTCGAAGGCCGGCTCAAGGCATTGTTGCAGGTGTTCGAGGTGATCCGTCTCACGGCTGTGCACCAACCGGTATCCCTCGAGGGTGGTGAGACTGACATTGGAAGTGCAGCAATGGGCGCAGTATTTGCGGCATGCCACGTCCAGACCCCTGGCGAACGCGTCGTAAATGCCGTATATTCGGTTCAACAAATCGAGTTTCTGGTCGATAGTCATCGGGCACCTCACTGCAAGAGCAGTCTATCACATTACAGTTGAATCGACTCAAGAAAAAAACGCTTAACGGGCACCGACACCCAAGGAGGCGCAGATGCGCAGCACCGTTTATTTTGCCGATCTAAGAGCGACAACAAAAGAAAGTTTCGTCGACAAGATAGGGCGCCTGGTGGACACCGCCGGCCTTTCCGACAGCCTCAAGAAGCGGGATCTGGTGGCCGTCAAGCTGCACTTCGGGGAGTTGGGCAACACCGCATTCATCCGCCCGGTGTTCCTGGGCAAAATCGTCGATCACATTCGCAGAAACGGTGCGTTGCCGTTTCTGACGGACGCCAACACCCTTTACGCCGGAACGCGCAGCAACGCCCCGGCGCATTTGGAAACGGCCATTCGCAATGGATTCGCCTATCCCGTCGTCGATGCGCCGCTTGTCATCGCCGACGGTCCACCAGGCGCCCTATCTTGTCGACGAAACTTTCCTTTGTTGTCGCTCTGAGATCGGCAAAATAAACGGTGCTGCGCATCTACGCCCCCTTGGGTGTCGGTGCCCGTAAAGCGTTTTTTTC
>JARROL010000093.1:0-8798 GCA_037383965.1 Desulfobacterales bacterium
CCCGAGGGTATCGTGAAGGCGCTTGGGTGCCGGGTGGAGACTATTGCGCGTTGATCCGTTTCCGTTCATAAATGACCTTTTTTTCCGCTGGGCGGCGTTCTCCGCAGGTTCCCGGCTGCGGCGTACAAATAGTACGCCTCGCCGTAATTTATTGTGCGGCCTTGCCCAGCGAAAAATATCACTTTACGGTGCGACGGAAGATAGAGATGCAAACGAATAAATCTAAATACGATGTCGGCGTTATTCACGGAAGGTTTCAGGTGCTTCACAATGATCACTTGAAATACCTTCTGGCCGGCAAATCGCTGTGTGGACATCTGGTGATCGGCATTACCAATCCGGACCCTTTTCTCGTCAAGGAGGAACAGGCCGACCGCCATCGCAGCAGCGACCAGGCCAACCCCCTGACCTATTTTGAACGGTATCGGCTTTTGAGGACTGCGCTGGTGGAAGCCGGTGTTGAATGGACGGATTTCTCCATCGTTCCGATGCCCATCAGCATGCCCGGGCTGTATCGACACTACGTGCCACTCGATGCCGTTTTTTTCCTTTCGATCTATGACGAATGGGGACGCCGAAAGAAGAGTTATTTCGAATCGCTGGGTCTCAAGGTGCACGTTCTCTGGGAAGTCAGTCCCGAGAGAAAAGGGATCAGCGGCAGCGAGGTGCGCTCGAGGATGATGCGAGGGCAGTCCTGGGAAAATGCGGTCCCGATTAGCGTGGCCGTGCTTTTGAGAGAGTGGGGTATCCCGGAAAGGTTGCAGAAGATCAAACGAAAAGAATCATAAGGCAAGAGGCTGTGGCTTCTCTTGTCTCAACTTCTTTACGGCTCTGGCTACAATTTCAATCGCCCTGTCGATTTCCTCCACGGTGTTCATCCGCCCGACACTGAAGCGCAGGGTTCCCCTGGCCCACTCCCGGGGCATATTCATGGCCTCGAGGACGGGGGAGATTTCTACCGTGTCCGAGTGGCAGGCGGCCCCGGCGGAGGCGGCTACCTCCAATCCGATTTCTTCTAAAACTCGGTTGGCTTCCACCCCCTTGACCGAAAGGTTCAGTGTGTTAGGGAGGCGTTTCATCGGATGACCGTTCAGACGCATGTCGGAGAGCTTGGCGGACAACCCCTCATGCAGTCGATCCCTCAACCGTTGCATGTGGACTATGTTCCGTTTCAGATCCCGGGCGGCAATCTCGCAGGCTTTCCCCAAACCGACGATCTCGAGAACGTTTTCGGTTCCGGCCCGCCAGCCCCTCTCCTGCCCGGCGCCATGGCAGAACTTCTCCGGCTTCAGAGGCGGGCGGACGTAGAGGGCCCCGATGCCTTTTGGCGCGTAGACTTTGTGGCCGGCCACCGACAAGAGGTCGACATCGAGGTCCTGAACGTCGGTGGGAATCTTGCCCAGCGACTGAGCGGCGTCGATGTGCATAACGATCCGATGTTCCTTGGCGATTCTCGATATCTGTGCAATCGGCTGGATTGTGCCCACTTCGTTGTTGGCGTGCATGATGGTGATCAGAATGGTGGTCGGGCGGATGGCTTTCTCCACCTCAGCCGGGTCCACGAGGCCGTCGGCGGTGACTGCTAAGAAAGTTGTCTCGAATCCGTCCTTCTCCAGGTAGCGGCACACCTCCAACACCGCCGGGTGTTCGAAGGCGCTGGTGATGATGTGGTTTCCCCTTGCCCGCAGAGCGCGAGCCGTCCCTGTGATGGCATGGTTGTTCGACTCGGTGCCGCCGCTGGTGAAGAACACCTCCTGGGGCCGGCAGTTGAGGATCCCGGCCACCTGCTTTCGCGCGGATTCCACCGCCTTTTTGGCGGCGATGCCGTACCAGTGCGAGCTGGAGGGGTTGCCGAACTCGACTTCTAAATAAGGCCGCATGGCCGCGACCACTTCAGGCGCATGCGGCGTGGTACCGTTGCAGTCCAAATAAATCGGCTTGATCATGATTCGTCTCCCCGGCCCGTCAACCGGCTAACCCGTTAAAACATCTGTTCCCAGAGGCTGAACATCACTGCCTCATAACCGGCCGGTGCGTAGTTCCACTTTTTACCGTAAACGTGGATGCGATTTGTCTCATCACCATTTTCGTCATACACCTTTCCACCCTCGAGCGTCCAGGCCAGGATGCCGCCTTCCAGATTGCGGACGAAGATACCCTTTTTGCCCATCTCGCGGGCAAACACCCCGCTGCGGTAACTGACGGTGCAATAGCCTACCACGGTTTTTCCGGCGTATTTTTCCGGGTGGCTCAGAAACTCGCTTTGGGTAATGGCGTGCGGCAGCATGGACACCTTCATCTCATCCGGCTTGCGGGTGTCGACGAAAACGACTTCATCCTTTTTCAGTAATTCCATGGCCTGGTGCGGAGATATATCCGTGACCGCCGGAAAGTCTTTCTTGTAATCGGCATACATGGCGTAGACAAATTCTATTTTTTGCGTATCCGAAAGGCTGTTGTCCCCCATGGCCGAACCGGTTATCATGACCGTGCATGCCATCGTCCAGATTATTTTTGAATACAAGTGAGGATTCATGGCGTACCTTTACCTTATCGGGCCATAAAATCAATCGGACCTCCACTGATCCGATATATCTATTTATTTTATCAAGATTGTCTATATTTCAAACTGGACTTGCCTGCCAAATGTATGATAGCCCTCATCGTCGAAACACAGCTGTTCAAAATAATGCCGAACCGCTTTTAAAGCAAATCCCATGCTTGTAATGCCCGAGTCAACGGGTCTTTGCTGCGGCCATTTTTCATCATGGACCTTGATTTTTTATCCTGCATAGACATTCCAAAAAATGGAAACGGTCGATAATAAATATCACGAAACTCCGCGACTGGCCATGTGCAATTTCATAACGGATATGGCCCGCTTGAAACGGTTTGCCGTCGAACACGGTTTCACCGGGATCGACTGGTCTTTCGATCAGGAAAATCTGCCGATGCGACCGGCGGACGAATCCCGCTGGGTTGGTTTTCTGGCGTCCCTGGGTCCGCTCGAAATCCGTTTTCACTGCCCATTCGCGAAAATCGACATCGGCCATGAAGATCCTCAAAAAGGCCGGGTTGCAGTGGATCTGTTTCATCGCGTCATCAAACTGGTGTCCAAGGCCGGTGGTAAATTTCTCACCCTGCACATCGGACTCGGGCGTGACAGCACGAAAACGCTTTCCTGGAGCGACACCCTTCAGAACCTGAGAGGAATGGTGCATTACGGAGCCGAGCGCGGGGTCACGGTCTGTCTGGAAAACCTGGCCTGGGGCTGGACCAGCAAACCGAATCTTTTCGAAAAGCTGGTCCGCCGGTCCGGCGCGGGTGTGACCTTCGACATCGGCCATGCCCATGCCTGCGAATCGGTAGGCAGCCAGCACTTCGATGCCGAGGATTTCGTCAGTCCCCACCCGAGTCGCGTTTTCAACGCCCACATCTATTACACCGAGATTCCGGGCGTCGGTCATCTGCCGGCCGAGCACCTCGATGACATCCGGGAGCGACTGGACATCCTGCGCCGGACCGGTTGCCGGTGGTGGGTGATCGAAATCAGGGATGTCGAAGGATTGCTACAGACCAAAGAGATTATCGATGCCTACCTCAAGCAGGATCACCCGTAGTGTCGCATTTGCGACGAGAACTGTACGGTGAAGGCGATCCATTTGACCGATGCGCCGGAGATCGGTCCGGTTTTGCACGGAAACAGCCATCCCGGCGGACTTTCAACCGGCATAAGAGCGCATTTGCGCCCGTGCAGAGAAAACCAAAGAGTGTCCATGTACCCAACTATTCATTTAACATTACTACGAGCGGTTACTATCGCGATCGTCGCTCTTCTTCTCTCGTCGGGATATCCACCCTGTGTGGCAATGGCCAAGTCCGACAGTCCGTCCGACGTCCTTCAGTTTCGGGGCAACAGTGATTTTTCACCTTATGAATTCATCAACGATAAGAACGAACCGGACGGCTACAATGTCGAATTGACGAGAGCGATTGCCCGTCAATCGGGTGTCAAGGTTAACATCGAGCTGGGCCAATGGTCCGATGTCATACGGGAACTCGAGACCGGCAGGATCGATGTCTTGACAGGGATGCTCTATTCGGATGAGAGAGACAAGGTCTTCGATTTTTCGATCCCTCACGTCGTGATCTCATACGCCGTTTTCGTGCGCAAGGATTCCACCTTCCAGAATCCTATGGATCTCATGGGCAAGGAAGTCATCGTGGTGAAAAACGTTTATGCCCACGACTGGCTGACCCAGAATGACTTCACTCCTCACGTTGTTACGGTTGCACGTCCCGAAGAGGCGTTGCAGCTGCTTTCCAAGGGCCGGCACGACTGCGCGGTGCTTGCTCGTCTGCACGGCCTTGACCTGCTCCGGTCTCTGGATATCGACAATCTCAAGACCATCGGTCCTCCGGTGCTGACTCAAAAAATGGGTTTTGCGGTAAAAGCCGGAAATGCCGACCTGCTGGCGAAGATCAACGAAGGTCTATATCTCGTGCAAGCCAGCGGAGAGTATGACCGAATATTCCGCAAATGGTTTTCGGTTTATGACCAGAAAAGGTTTCAGGACCGGCTGGTGCAGATCGGCAAGCTGGTGGGTCTGCCGCTGATCGTTCTTCTCTTGCTGGCCGGATTATGGATTCGGTCACTGAAACATCTGGTCGCCAGCCGGACGCAAGCACTCAGTGAAAACCAGATCCTGCTGAACCGAATCGTACAGGGGACTCCACTACCAACTTTGGTATTGGACCGAAACGGAAAGTTATTGCTGTGGAATAGGGCCTGCGAAGAGTTAACCGGGATTTCCGTTGTCGCTGCCGCAGACTGGCTCCAAAACCACCCGCAGAACGAGGAAACCACCGATCCGTTTCTGTTGAAACTCATAATGGAAAAAATCCCGGCCGATTCGGAGGGCCATCGGATGCCCGTCCGCCCTAAATTATTGAAAACCTTACCGGGCGCAACCGAACTCGAGGTGTACATCCCCCAGCTGGGTGATGCCGGTTACTGGTTGTACGGCACAATCGTTCGCTTTCGAGACGAGCAGGGCCATCCGATCGGCATCATCGAGACCTGGCAGGATTTGACCGATCGTAAGGGCTTGGAAAAGCAACTCGCCCATGCCCAACGACTGGAGGCCATGGGCCGGTTGGCCGGCGCGATTGCGCACGACTTTACGAATTTTCTGCAGGCGATCCTGGTCTTCACCGATACGGCCAAGTTTGAAATTACGGCGGATTCCCCCATCCGGTACCACCTGGACGGCATTCAGAAAACCGTCTTCCGGGCCAAGGAGTTGATCAACCAAATAAAAGTTTTCAGCCGCCAAAACCTGTTGGCGCCAAAGCCGATACAATTGAAGGCGGTTGTGGAGAAGGCCGTGGCCTCGGTTAAGTCCATCGCTTCCGGTACAATTGATCTGCGGTTGTCGATCGATTCGGACGCCCGAATTATGGCGGATGAAGTCCCAATCATTCAGGTCGTGTCAAACCTGTGCATGAACGCTGTGAATGCGATGGCCGATACCGGCGGCACGCTGACAATCGAGTTGTCGACTCTCGAACTGACCCAAGAGACGGCCAGGCGTCATCCCGAGCTGCGGCCGGGGGCTTATGCGAAACTCACGGTAGCCGACACCGGGGAGGGAATACCGGTTGAACATCTGGAAAGAATATTCGAGCCTTTTTTTACCACCCGCAAGCGCGAAGGCGGCAGCGGCATGGGGCTGGCCATTATCCACGGCATCGTAAAAGGGTACGACGGTGTCATATCTGTGAAGAGCAAGGTAGGCAGGGGGACGGTTTTTGAAATCCTTTGGCCGGTGATCCAGCCGGAGGAAGGTATTACCGGCACAAGTCGCGAGGTGTCGTAACCGGTCTAATCGGTAAAGTGACGATGCGACACCTTGTGCCGAGCCCTGGACGGATGACACACTCGCCGAACGCATCATTTCTCATCAAGACAAAGAGTTAATTCGCGCTCATTGTTCATGACACACTGTTTACCTATTTCAATTGCCTCGGCTGCCCGATGAAAATCCATGAAACCGATGGCACTTAATTTTGGATGCAATATGAAATCAGGCGGATCACAAGCCAATCGACTCAAGGTTATGCGTTCCTGCATGAAGTGAGCTGAATTATTGAGAACAAAGAGCAAGCCGGGTTTGGCGCTGTTTCCCTGCCAGATAAGTGATAAAGCATGGCTGATCCGGTCTCTTACCTTCTTGGGCAGGCTCACCGGGAGGCGATCATCATCGTTTTCGATCACGGTTTCATCTTCCGATTTGCTCGAGAATTTTAATTTTGACATGTCGGGTGATTTTGTAAGCCTGCCACGGTTCACATCAACCGCGATGACGATATCTGCTCCCAAAGATCGACACAGCGAAACCGGGACCGGATTCACAATACCACCGTCGACGTACCATTTGCCATCGAGCAGGAAGGGTTCGAAAATTCCCGGCATTGAAATCGATGCACGAACGGCATCCATCAAAGAGCCGGACCTGAACCAGACTTCATGCCCGGTCATCAGATCTGTCGCCACGGCCCCATATGTTTTAGGTAAAGACTTAATCTCATAATCCCCGAAACGATCGATGAAAAAACCGATGATGCGTTTGCCTGCAATCAATCCCCCACTTGTCAAACTTAAGTCAAAGAATCTTGCAACGCTTAACCTGTCAAGTGATAGCAGCCATTTTTCCAACTCATTTAAATGACCTGCGGCATAAGATCCACCCACAAGAGCGCCGGCGGAAGTGCCGCAGACGATGTCCGGTTGGATGCCGATATCGATCAGTCCTTGAATGATGCCAATATGGGCCCAACCACGCGCAGCCCCAACACCCAGCGCTAAACCGATCGTCACATCTTCCATTTCAATCCTTTCGAATTTTTGTTTCTTCTCAGTAAGGTCGCCACTTACATGTTTTGTCTGCGTCCCACACACCACCTGGCGTCAAGGGGCAACCTCACATCATGGTGACATTGGCCCGAATTTTGATGGATTGGGTTGGCCCCAAGGTGGAAAATATCCCATGCTTCGCCGCAAATTCCCTTCAAAACGTCGATGATTCGATGTGTTACCGGGCAGTAATGCGATTCGCTCATCTGTTTATCTCACGGATATCCGCTGCAAATTTGCGGTCTTTGCATTCTTATAAGCGGTTTTAATCCGTCTAAAGCGCGCTAGCTGCGATGCACCGGGGATTCACGTTACGGACCGAGGACGTCGACCACTCCCTTTTGGATGGCTTCCACGGCAAAGGCGATCTCCGTTTCGCTGATCACAAAGGGGGGCGCCACCAGGAAGGCGTCCCCGTTCGTTCCGGCCAGCCCCGTGGACTTGTACACCAGAACCCCCCGTTTAAAAATTGCCTCGTAGAGACGTTCGGTGATCATGTCCTTCCGTGGAAAAGGGCGCAGGGACTGTTTGTCGGCGACCAGCTCGACACCCCAGAGAAATCCGAGACCGCGAACATCGGCCACGTTGGAATGGTCTCCGAGAGCGGTTTGAAGCTGCTGCCCGAGAAGCCGACCGACTTCCTCGACGCGTTCCACCAGGCGCTCGGTTTCCAGGATGCGCACGGCAGCCAGACCGGCAGCGGCGGCGACCGGGTGGTGCGAGAAAGTGCCGCCGTGTACAAAGGCCTTGCCGCCGTCGCAGATGGCATCGAAATGGGTGCCCCGGACCCCTACGGCCGAGAGGGCCAATGTCCCGCCCGAAAGCCCTTTGCCGAGGGTTATGATATCGGGCGTGACGTCGAAGTGCTGGCAGGCAAACCACCGACCCGTGCGTCCCATGCCGCACAGGACCTCGTCCAGAATTAACAGTACCTCGTAGCGGTCGCAGATGTCGCGGATGATGTTAAAATACTCCGGCGGCGGGGCACAGGCTGCCAAAGTGCCGCCGCTGACCGTTTCCGCCAAAAAGGCCGACACGGTTTCAGGGCCGAGGTTTTCAATGGTTTCCTCCAGCGCCAGGGCGCAGCGGATCCGGCAGTCGGGGTAGGTGAGGCCGTAGGAGCACCGCAGGCAGTAGACCGGGGGGATGTGGACGACATCTGCGAGCATGGAAGCATAGGGAGTCCTGAAGGTGGTGCGTCCCGTGGCCGCCAGGGCGCCCAGGGTCAATCCGTGGTAGGATTTCCAGCGGGCAACCAGGCGAAAGCGTTGCGCACGGCCGGCTTCGAGGTGGATCTGGCGGGCGATTTTGATGGCGGTCTCCACAGCTTCGGAGCCGCTGGAGACGAAGTAAAAGCGATCCAATCCCTGCGGCGTGTGCGTGGCCAGGGACGAGGCCAACTGCTCCACCACCGGCGTGGTGAACATGGTGGGATGCACATAATGATGGGAAAGGATCTGGTCGCGAACGGCATCGGCAATTTCCCGGCGGCCGTGCCCCAGGTTGACGACGATCGCGCCGCCGCTGGCATCCAGATAGCGCCGTCCGGCATCGTCTTCTATCCAGACCCCTTCGGCCTTGACGGCCACGGGCAGGGGCCCGTTTAAAACGCGCGGGAAAAGGTTACCGGGTATTCGATTCATTTCGGGTCCTTTCAACGGGGCGGTGTTCGGCAGCCAGGTCTCCGCCCGCCTGCAGCGGGTTTTACTGATCCGCAGACAGGGACCCGGGGTTACCCGGAACCGACCTTTTTATCTTGATCGACTCCGCCGAGTGGCGGCAAGAGAGCGCAACAGGCGTTCATTCCTTACTGCAGAAATCACTTCAGGCCCAGTATCCTCCGGGCCTCCTCTGGCCCTGCTGTCTCTCTGCCGAGTTCCCG
>JARROL010000094.1:0-12316 GCA_037383965.1 Desulfobacterales bacterium
CCGGTTTCACCGCGCTCCATTTTGTCCAGATTCTGAAAGTTGTTGATAAAAAAAGGCAGGGAGAAGATGTTGGCCTCGGTGATGACCGGCGAGATGTTGATGGTCGACTCCATCGCGCACTCGATGACGCCGTTGGCCACCATCTGGGCCGATTTTAACTGGGCCCCCTTCAGCAAGGAGCTGCCCCAGTAGGATTTGACGTTGATCTTGCCGCTGGTCTTCTGGGCCACCAGCTCTGCAAACTTGGTCGCCCCCATGCCCCAGTAGAAGTTAGGGCCGACGTTGACCTGCATCTTGTATTCCTTCTTGAATTCGGCGGCATGGCCGGCGGGCAGCAGTGCGAGCACCACCGCGGCGGCAAGCATCAGGACGAGACAGGTTCGGATTTTTCCGGATTTCATGAGCGGTCTCCTTTCGGTTTTAGGGTCGCCAATCACGTTCAAAATTTCTGTAAGGGCTTACAATTATGTGGTTTGAATCGCATCGGGCTTTGACACCCTGTGAACGGTTACAAAATTCTTGTCATCAAGCAATATTCCCAATACAGTGTCAAGTCAAAAATCTTCTCTTTTGGTTCGGACCCCAGTACTGCGATAGTAAGAGACGATGACGGCACTCTTCGTATTGTTGAAAATACTGGTCACCATAGCGATCGTGGTCGGTCTGTCGGTTGTGGCCGAGCATGTCAGCCCGCGGGTGGCCGGCGTCCTGTCGGGATATCCGTTGGGCGCGGCGATCGCTTTGTTTTTTATCGGCCTTGAAATCGGCCCGGCTTTTGCCGCCGAGAGCGCCGTTTACACGATCGCCGGATTGGTCGGCAGCCTGTGCTTCGTTTACGCGTACTACCAGACGGCGCTGCGGTGTGACCGATGGACGATTCTCGTTGCCTGTGCTGTTTACGGTCAGTGCCACTTTCGCGTTCGCTTTCATATTTCGAAACATCGAAGACTCCCGGATCGATCAACCAGTCCGTCTGACCTTCCGGGTTTTGGTGCTGCGGGCCGCGCTGGCGGCCGTCATCATTCTGATGATCACCGGCGCTGCAAAATGGGTCGGTCCGCGCTGGGCCGGGCTCTTTTCGGCCTTTCCGACCACGCTGTTTCCCCTCATGCTGATCGTTCACATCAGTTACGGTCGGCCCGCCGTGAACACGATCATCAAGAATTTTCCGCGGGGACTGGGTTCGCTGATCCTCTATGCACTCGGCGTTTCTTTCGTATATCCCCGCTTCGGGGTATTACCGGGGACGATAGTGGCGTTCATGCTGGCCACTGCTTACCTTGTTGTGTACGGGACGCTGGTAATGAAGACGAGGGGAAATAAAAAGGCAACAAATCCATGAGGGGTTTTTTCGGCTTTTTTGTGACCTGAAATAAAGTATTCCTCCTTCTATGCAACTTATCAACGCTCATTTCAGGAGCAACCGATGGCCTTAAATAGCAATGACTACCTCACCATGTACCGGACCATGGTCACCATTCGGCAGTTCGAGACACTGGCGGGCGAGCTCTTTGCCGCCGGAAAGATTCCAGGCTTCATCCACCTGTCTCTCGGCCAGGAAGGCTCAGCAGTCGGCGTCTGTTCCTGCTTGCGCACAGAAGACTATCTGACCACCACCCACCGCGGCCACGGCCACATGATCGCCAAAGGGGCCGACCTGAAGAAAATGGTTGCCGAAATGTTCGGGAAAAAGACCGGCTACTGCAAGGGGAAGGGCGGATCCATGCACATCGCCGATTTTTCCCTCGGCATTCTGGGCGCCAACGGTGTGGTAGCGGGGGGACTACCGATCATTGCCGGTGCCGGTTTTTCGATCAAAATGCGTCAGACGGATCAGGTGGCGGTCTGCTCAAGATGCGCCAGACGGATCAAGTGGCGGTCTGCTTTTTCGGTGACGGTGCGGCCAACCGCGGCCCGGTTCACGAAGTAATGAATCTGGCGGTGATCTGGAAGCTGCCGATTGTCTTTGTGGTGGAAAACAACCAGTTCGCGTCGACCACTGCCCATCGCGACGCTTGCGCCGTCGAAGATATCAGCCTGCGGGCCAAAGGCTACTCAATGCCTGGAACGACAGTGGACGGCAACGACCTGCTGCTGGTCAGAAAAGCCGCCGAAACGGCGGTCTTGCGGGCGCGCAAGGGCGAGGGACCGAGTCTGATCGAAAACAAGACCTACCGGATCAGGGGGCATTTCGAGGGCGACCCGCAAAAGTATCGCCGGCCGGCGGAAGTGGCGCTGTGGGAGGACAATAACGACCCGATCGCTCGGTTCAGCCACTTTTTGACCCAAAAGAAAATATTGACCGAAAATATTAAGGAAGACGTATGGCGCGAGGTGGCGGCCCAACTGAGCGAAGCGGTGGCTTTCGCGGACCAAAGCCCCTTCCCGGAGCCCGAGGAGGCGCTCGAAGACCTGCTGACCAGCTAAGAAGGGAGAAAGAATGCCCGACCGCATATTGAGTTGCTCGGCCGCCCTGGCCGAGGCCCTGAATGAAGAGATGACCCGCGATCCGTCCGTGTTTATTATCGGTGAGGACATTAAGGCCCATGCGGGAATATTCGGCCAGTTCAAGGGCATTCCGGAAAATTTTCCGGACCGCATCATCGACACTCCCATCAGCGAATCGGCCATCGCCGGAGTCGGTCTCGGAGCGGCATTGACCGGCCTGCGTCCGGTTGTCGATTTGCACTTTTCCGATTTCGTGACCTGCTGCATGGACGAACTGGTCAACCAAACCGCCAAGATCCGCTTCATGCTCGGCGGGCAGGTGAGGGTGCCGCTGGTCGTCTGGTGTCCGGACGGCGCCGGCCTGCGGGCGGCCGCCCAGCACTCCCAGTCCCTGGAAGCCTGGTTTGTGCACACGCCGGGATTAAAGGTGGTGATTCCCAGCGAGCCCGCCGATGTCAAGGGCTTGATCAAAGCGGCCATTCGTGACGACGATCCCGTCATGTTTTTCCAGCACAAGAAACTGTTCGGCAAAGAAGGTCCGGTGCCTACTGGCGACTATGTCATTGAACTGGGACAGGCAGCGGTGAAACGGCCGGGAAACGATGCGACCCTGATCGGATACGGGTACGGGTTCTATCTGTGCCGGGAGGCTGCACAACAGTTGTCCGAGATGAAGATCGATGCCGAGGTGATCGATCTGCGAACTCTCAAACCTCTGGACATGACTACGGTGGCGGAGTCGATCAAAAAGACCCGGCGGGCGGTGATCGTCCACGAGGCCTGTCGGACAGGCGGTTTCGGGGCCGAGCTGGCCGCACGGATCCAGGAAGAACTGTTCGATTATCTCGCTGCACCGGTCAAGCGGGTTGCCGCCAGAGACGTGCCGATGCCCTTTGCACCTCCGCTGGAAGATTACGTCCTGCCGAAAGTTGCTGACGTGGTTGCGGCGGTTCGTGAAGTGAGAACGCGAAAATAAAAAAGGCGTCATCGTTGAGATGATCTATCGTTTTACGGGGGGCGCAAATGAACACTCATATGATGGGATGGAACAATTCCGAACTCAAGGGCAAGGGTACGATTGTCTGCCTTGTGAAACGGTTTTGCCAACTCATACTCGTCGGTCTCTTTGTCTGCTTTTGGCTGCACACCGATGCCGCGGCAGTTGACACCACCTTTCGCTGCGGGGGTGGCCTTGTTTCCGTCGGAGACACCACCGAGAAGGTGTTCGAGAAATGTGGTGAGCCCACGAAGGAGTCCAAGTGGGAAGAAGGGCGCAACACCTGGATTTCACAAATATACGATTACGAGAAAGAGCGCTATCAGCTCCCCGAGCTGATAAAGGGGCCTATCCTGATGGAACTCTGGACATATGATCTCGGTTCAAACAAGTTCATCCGCTACCTGCATTTTGCAAACGGCCGTTTGGTTCGGATTGAAACGGGTGAAAAAGGCGGCAAGTAAACGTGCAGTTGATCGATCCAAAGATCGATCGTGGCTTTCTCGCCCAAGGTGAAGTGAGGTTTATTCGGCCCGCAGGGCTTCTATCGGGTCGAGGTTGGCCGCCCGGACTGCCGGCAAAACCCCGGCGGCCAGTCCGATGACCGCCGCCAGCAGTTCGGCCAGAACCACATAGGACCACGGTGTATGGGAAGGAAGCGCCGGAACGGTTATTCCGAGCAGCCAGGCGCCCCCGGTGCCGATCACAAGGCCTGCCAGACCGCCGATACTGGCCAGCACGACGGCTTCACCGATGAACAAGGCCAGGATCTGCCGGCGACCGGCGCCAAGCGCCCGCAGCAGCCCGACTTCCGCCGTGCGCTCATTGACGGCGATAATCATGATGGTCAAAATGCCCACCCCGCCAACCAGAAGAGAAATACCACCGACCGCACCCACCGCCAGGGTCAATATGTTCAGAATCGAACCGAGGACTTCGAGCATCTGCTCCTGGGTGGTGATGGTGAAGTCCTCTGATCCATGACGGGCGACGAGCAGTTTCCGGGCCCTCTCGGCCACTTGCCCGGCACCGGCGCCGGCAGCATAGAGCAGATCGATTTCCATCAGGCTTTCGCGATTGAATAAAGACAGGGCTCGGGCGGTAGGAATGTAGACGGCGTCATCCAGGTCAAAACCCAGCATCTGTCCCTTGGATTCCATGACACCGACAACCCGGTATCTCTCGCCGCCGATGCGAACGCGCTGCCCCAAAGGGTTGCGGGTGCCAAACAGCTCGTTCTGAACCTTGCTGCCCAGCACCGCCAGGGCCCGCGGAGAGCGGGGATCGTCGGGCGGTAGAAATTGTCCTTTAGCGACGTTGAATCGCCAGACCGCCGGCGCTTCCGGTCCAACCCCGAAGATGTAAGTCCGGCGGCTTCTTTTTTCAAACTCAACCGGGGCGTTTCCCTGCACGACCGGTACGGCCGCCGTCACCTCGGGGATCCGCTTCATTGCTTCGGCGTCTTCGAGCGTCATCGGCCGCACGTTGCTGATGATCGCTCCGGAAACTCCGACGGTGGTGGTTTTGCCGGGGTTGATGCCGATCAGATTGGTGCCGAACTGCGTGAACTCGCTCAACACGAATCGGTGAACACCTTCTCCCAAAGACGTGAGCAACACCACTGCTGCCACACCCACGGCAATGCCCAGGGCGGTCAAGAAACTCCGCAGCCGGTGACTGAAGACAGCCCCCAGCGACAGCCGAATGAGATCATCGAAACCCATGCACAAGATCCGCCGACACGTTAGAAATTAGATAACCGTAAACGATAATAAAGTGTCACCAACCAATAAAGGTGATGTGATGCATTAATATTATTTCTTTATATATTTGATAAAAAATTAAAAATACAATGGTAAACACTGTCGGCTACCTTCTTGAAAGAGCTTCCACGGGTTCCAAACCGGCGGCCCTGCGAGCGGGCAGAACGCCGAATACGAGGCCGGTTAGCACCCCCACGAGGGTGGCTGAGGTCAGCGCCCACCATGGAATGGTCACCGGAAAATTAGGATAAAATCGCAAGGAGGCCCAGGTGCCGACCAAGGCCAGCACCACTCCCAAAAATGACCCGATCAGAGACAGCACCGCCGATTCGGAGAGAAACAGACGCAGGATTTGGCTCCGGGGGGAACCGATCGCCTTCAGCAGGCCGATTTCGGTTTTTCGTTGGGACACGGAAATCAACATGACATTCATAATCAGGATACCCGCAACGGCCAGGCTGATGGCGGCGATCCCCCCGACGGTCAGCGTCAGGGCATTGAATATGCGGTCGAACGTCTTCAGAAGGGCGTCCTGGGTGATGACGGTCACATCGTCCTCGCCTTCGTGCCGATCCTGGATGATTTTCAGTATGGCTTTCTTGGCCCGGGGCACGGCCTCCCGGCCGCCGGCCTGTATCAAAATCCGGAAAAGGGATGACGTGTTGAACAGCATCTGGGCCGATGCCACCGGTATGATGGCGATATCGCCCATGTCCAGGCCGAGACTCTGCCCCTTGGCGGCGATAACGCCGATCACCCGAAAACGACGGCCGCCGATGCGCACCCACTCGCCCAGAGGGGATGAATTGCCGAAGAGCTCACGTTTGATTTTGTACCCCAGCACACAGACGGCAGAACCACGCGACGGGTTGCCGGCCGGCAGAAAGCGGCCCTGGGCCATCGACAGTTGCCGGATGTCGAACATCTCCGCCGTGGAGCCCATGATGGTCGCCTCGCGCTCCCGCTGCTGCCAGGCAACCGGCGCACTGCCTATCGCGACCGGTGCAACGCGTCGGATGGCCGAACTGCGCTTCAACATCAGGGCATCTTCGAGCGTGAGATCTCGCGGAGTTTCGCCGAGCAATGGTGGCGGCCCTCCAGTTGTTTCAGAGCGGCCCGGGATGACAATCAGCAGGTGGGTGCCCAGGGATGTGAACTCGCGGGTCACATAGAGGCGGGCGCCTTCCCCTAAAGCGGTCAACAAGATGACCGCTCCTACTCCGATGGCCATTGCCAGGAGTGTAAGAAGGGTGCGGGCCGGATAGCCGACGGCAGCCCGGAAGCTGAATTGAAGGACGTCGAATGTCTTCAAGCGGATTTTCCGGAATCCGAGCCGATGCGGCCGTCCAACATCTGAATTTGTCTTTTCGCCCGCCGGCCGAGTTCGGGATCATGGGTGACCATGATCAGGATTTTGCCTTCCTTATTGAGATTTTCGAGAATATCGAGGACATCGTTTCCGGAAGCGCGGTCCAGATTTCCGGTCGGTTCGTCCGCAAGGATGATGCCGGGCCGCATGATGGTAGCCCGGGCAATGGCCACCCGCTGGCGTTGTCCGCCGGAGAGCTGGTCCGGGCGATGCCGGGCCCGGTCGGCAATCCCCAGTGCTTCGAGGGCATGATCGAGGCGTTTTTTGCGCTCGTTGGGATCCATTCCGGCCAGGATCAGGGGGAGTTCGACGTTTTCGGCGGCGGTCAGGCGCGGTACAAGGTGGAAAAACTGAAAAACAAAACCGATCTTGTGACGGCGGACAGCCGCCTGTTGCGTGTCGTTCAATTCGGTTGCGTTCACGTCATCCAGCCGGTAGACACCGCTGTCCGGTCGGTCCAGCAAACCGATGATGTTGAGCAGTGTGGATTTTCCGGAGCCCGACGGACCCATTACAGACAGGTATTCACCGCCCCGCACGGTGAGATCGACCGCCTGCAGTGCGTGCACGGCCTCGGTGCCGACCTGGAAAGAGCGGCCGATGCCCGTCATTTCGATCAAGGAGTCTCCTTCATGACGACGGCGGGAGCGTCGTCCTCAATACCGGAACGGTCCACGTTGACCACCACCTGCTCACCCGGCTTCAGACCGGAAACAACCTCGGTGTATTCCCAGTTCGACAGCCCGGTTTGAATGGACCGTTCCCGGATGACCCTTTGATCCGGCAGGTAGACGAAAACCCGTTTGCCGTCCAAAATTGCGTGGGTGGGTATCCTCAGGGTGTCATTCCGGGCATCCAGAACGATTTCCACATCGGCGCTGTATCCGGCCAGAAGGTGCTTGAAATCTTCCGGCCGGGTGAATTCGACTTCCACATCGACGGTGCGGGCCTGCTTTTCCCGGTCCAATACAAACGGCGCGATGCGACGGACCCGACCGGAAAAGTGCCTGTCACCGAAAGCATCGAGACTGATTGTAGCCGGCAGGCCCGTATCGATGGCGGCCGCATCGACCTCATCGATAGGGGCCGTCACGTAAAAGCAGCTTACATCCACGATGTCCACGGCCGGTGGTGTCGGAATACCGATCGGCGAAGGTGTGACGAACTCGCTGAGTTCCCCGTTGATCTGAGCGATGATGCCGCTAAAAGGTGCCGTCAGGCGGGTTCGGTCCAGATTCGCCATGGCTACCCCCACCCTGGCCCGGCTGGTCTTCACCGCCGCTCGGGTGGCTTCGCATTCTGCCTGCAAGGATTGAGCACGGGTAATGGTCTTGTCGGCCTGCTCTTCTGAAGCGGAGCCCGAACGGCGCAGCTTGATTTGACGATCGGCCTCCCGTTGGGCTACCTCGGCCTGGAGGCATGCCGACGTCGCCCTGGATTCGGCCGAAGTCACCTCGCTCTCGGCCAATGCGGTTTGGGCAACCAGATCGTCATTCCACAATTCCAGCAGGAGTTGGCCGGCGGTGACGCTGTCGCCTTCTTTGACCGGCAACCTGGCAATTTGCCCGCCGATGCTGGGGGAGAGCTTGGCGCGGCGGCAGGCTTCGACCGTCCCGGCCCGGGTGTTAGCGACAATTTTCTCCACCTGGCCGGTTTCGACGGGCCGGATGACAATTTCCACCGGAGCGGGTCGTGTGGTGTGCCATATGATGGCGCCCAGTGCTGCGATGACGACGGCGAGGAGCGACCAGCGCAGTGTTGTTCTGAGTGTTCGATTCAAAACCTGGCCCCTGATTCGACGGCAATCAGCATCACTTATTCACCCGGCACTTTCAACCCATTCAGGCATATTTTGGCCTTTTACACCGCTTTATAAAAAGGATTGCGCCTGTATTATAATACAAAAACGTCACAATGGTTAACCTTTACAAAATTTTATTCGGACATCATCGCCGCTGCACCGCACGCTAATGCGAATGCGCCGATAAATCACCGTGCTCATGTTCAGCGATCCGGTGATGTTTTTCCCCGGATGCGGTCAACGGATCGACATGGATGGTGGCATTGGAAAGATAGCGTAAATGATGCAGGAGTTGATGCCTTGCGTCTTTGGCGATTTCGTGACCTTTCTCAACCGTGATATCCGGCGCCACGGCGATATTGAGTTCGGCATGCAGCCGATGACCCAACCATCTTACCCGTACTTCAGAGATGTCCTCCACCCCGGGTGTATGATTTGCCGCGTGTTTGATGTGATCGATGATCTCCGGGTCGACACCGTCGAGTAGGCGCGTGAAGATGGACTTACCGGACTGCCATACGATGCGGAAGATGGCCACAGTAATGAGAAGGCCGACAATCGGGTCGGCCAATGGAAAACCGAGTCCGACGCCAACGGCACCGAATAGAACTGCCAGGCTGGTCAATCCATCGACACGTGCGTGATACCCGTCGGCAACGAGTGCGGCGCTGCCGATCTCTTTGCCGACCCGGATGCGAAAGATGGCCACGGCCTCATTGCCGAGGAAGCCGACTACGGAGGCGGTGATGACGGCCCAGAGATAGGTGAGGGGTTGTGGATGAAAGAATCGGTTGACGGACTCATAACCGGCAACCAGAGCGCTGAGCAGGATCGTCAACACAATGGCGACGCCGGCCAAGTCTTCGACCCGGCCGTAGCCGTAAGTGAAAGTTGCACTCGGTGCACGCTGCGCGAGTTTAAAGGCTATCCACAGCGGTATCGCTGTGGCGGCATCGCCGACGTTATGAACGGTATCGGCAAAAAGGGCCACACTGCCGGATAGAATGACGATAACCACTTGAAAAAGGGCGGTGACCAGCAATCCCAAAAAGGACCATTTTATGGCCCAAATACCCCGTTCAGTGGAGATGATAGACGGGTCAACGACACCATGGATATGGCCATGAGCACTCTGATCGTGGTCGTGCGCATGAGAAGAGGGGCCATTTTCGGAGTTGCGTTGACGGGTGACAGGAGGCGGCATGTATTAACCCAAAGTGATCGGTTCCAACTTCAGGGTTCAAAGTTTTGAAATTCTGATTTCCGAAACTTACTTGACCATTGTTCGGATTGGCGCGCTATGATGCCGTTTCGATCTTGTACTTTTTTATTTTGTTGAGCAGGGCGGTGTGGGAAATTCCCAGTTCTTTGGCTGTTTTTCTGATGGTGCTCGATTTTTTCAGGCTGTTGACGATAATGTTCTTTTCAAAACGCGACACCAGATTTTTAAGCGATCTGGCATCGGCGAGGTCGAGTAGACAAGCGTTTTTCTGGTCTTGGATGCTCCTCCCGATTTCATGGCTGAAAAGAATGCAGGCGATATGGATCGTTTCGTTATCACTTAATATGGCGGCGCGTTCGACGACGTTTTTGAGTTCCCTAACATTCCCCGGCCAACTGTGACGGCTTAACTTGTAAAGAGATTCTTTTGTGATGGTTTTTACTTTTTGGTTGAGTTTTGATGCCAGCTGGAAAAGGAAATGGTCAATCAGTTTGGGTATGTCGTCCAATCTTTCCCGCAGCGGTGGAAGATGAATCGGCAGCACATTGATCCGATAAAACAGGTCTTGTCGAAACAATTTTTGGGCAACCATTTGTTCCAGATTTTGATTGGTAGCGGTTATAATACGGGCGTTGATGGGTATTTCCCGCGTCCCGCCGATTCTTCTGACACAATTTTCCTGAATGGTCCTCAGGATTCGTGCCTGCGGACCCAGCGGCAATTCGGCAATCTCATCCAAAAAAATGGTGCCGTTCTCGGCAAGTTCGAATAACCCCTGTTTTCCGCCCTGTCGTCTTTACGTTCCACCTCCATGGCTGATATATTCAGGCCGAAGTCGGCGACCAGCGCCGAAACATCGGCCACAATGCCGATCCGATCCCTGAAGACCATTTTTATTCTGGGCAAAAGCCAGGGCGTCTTTGATCGCCGGACATTCTCCGATAAAATCGTTGAACGTGATTCGGGTAGGCATAGAAAGCGATTGTGCCAGTAGCCTGATTTCTCGAACATCCTTGCCGATTTCCACGGCGCCGATGATATGTCCGGCCGAATCCTTTATCGGTCGAGAGGTGACGAAATATTGCAGCCGCCCCTTTTCGGTGATGAGATCTTTTTTGACGTTGTTGAATTTCTTGCCTTCGAGGCATTCGAGGATGGTGTCGTCAGGCAGATTGAGATTCTTGACGCTCCTCCCGATCATTTCGTGATGTTCACGATTGAAAACGTTGCAGGCGATTTGGTTGATGGTGGTGATACAACCGGCCGTGTCGATGGAGATCACCCCGTCGCTGATATTGTCCAAAACGACGCGAATCTGGTTTTCTCTCTCTTCGTGCGGCATCGTCGTGATAAACCGGATTTCAAACAGATCTGGAATACCGCCCAGTATTCGAAAAACCTCTTCTTTACCCGGCGCTTTTTCACCGCCTTCGGCTTCCAGATGAACAGCCGCCCGGTCGTCTTTACGTTCCACCTCCATGGATAATATATTCAGGCCGAAATCGGCGACCATCGCTGAAACGTCGGCCACAATGCCGATCCGATCCCTGAAGACCATTTTTAATTTGACATTCAATGGCGTTAGCCTGCTTTTACTTCGATCGTGACAGTCATCTTTTCACGGATTTCATTACCGTTTTGGCGAACCACCAGCAGGATGCCGTTTTGGCCTTCCGGTACAGGCCCCGCGCTGAAAGCCGGTAGGTTGGCGTATCCGGGTCCGCGCCGCCAGGCGATCAGATTCACCGGAAATATGATCTTTTGCAGCGTTCCCTCGGGCGGCACAACATCGGAGGGCGGGTCGTCGATATTTTTTTCGGTGATTCCTTTGAAAGCAAAGCGGCCGGAGGGCCCTTGTTTGTAGAGATAGCGCGTGCTGCTCCAGTCGATTTCAAGCGGCTGCCGGGTCTTGTTCCTCACTTCCAGTCGAAATCCACTGATGAACCGTCCGCTTTCTTTAAGCGGTGTGAAACGGGCCGAAAATGTCGCGTTGTCGGCGGACTGAAATGCCGGCGAACTGATCCACGTCCTCGTCGGCGCACAGCCGGATAAAAATTGACGTCCATTTACTTAGAAAAGCATTTAATCGCAGGCGTCTGCCATCGTCAATACTTTAATTGCTATGGTATTCCCGTTCGATAAATCCTCATAGTTGCCATGAGATTCAGCATCCGTTTCAGCATATTACAGAACTTTGCGCTGCTTCTGATTCTGACGGTTGTGAGCATAGCGGCCGTTTTTTACATAGAGTCATCGCGGATCATGTTCAATCTTTATAGTCTGTTGGCCCGGGTCCAGGCCGACAAGCTCATCGAGCGAACCGTCGCTTTTATTGAGACACCGGGCCGCCTCACGCAGATGTCCGCCGCGGCTCTCGAAAACACCCCTATCGTCGGCAGACACGAAAAAATATGGGATTACCTGTGGAAGCAGCTCATGCTGACGCCCCAGGTCGCCAGCTATTACGTGGCCGACCCGCAGGGCAATTTCATCCAGGCCAGGAGAACACCCGAGCTGGCGACGCGCCTGATCGATCGCGCCACTGCTCCAGTGACAGACCTGTGGCGCTTTCGCAATAGGGGCTACGGCGTCATCAGGTCAGAGATTGAGCCGGCCGCTTACGACCCCCGAACGCGGCCGTGGTATAATACAATCCGCCATGAAACCGGAATGTACTGGTCCGATGTCTACCGGTTTCAATCGACCCACGTGCTCG
>JARROL010000095.1:0-11544 GCA_037383965.1 Desulfobacterales bacterium
CTCGGTTGCGTCCGTTTAGCTAGTTTTGCCGGTTGTGCCCGTTGGACTGGCTTAACCCGCGTTGCGGAGAAGGCCTGCATTGGTGTTGGATTTTATTAGGTTTTGAGTTTTCAACTTGGAATATTGACCTCTCAACACCTTTCCCTTCGCCCCTTTGCCGTGCGCGACCCAACATTGGCACCCCATTGGCCGGTTTTCATCAATTTTCTTGCACCGTTTCCATCAACCGTTTACGGGCCCACGAAGCCCAACCGGCTCAACCTCTTCCCCATGCTTGATAAAGACAGGGTGATGTGACATCCTTAAGCTTTGAGCCGAGCATTAACCGTTCCAGAAGACATCGCATGGATCTGACCGTTATCACGACCCATATCAATGCCGATTTCGATGCCGTGGCATCGATGCTGGCAGCCCAGAAACTCTATCCCGACGCCAAGGTCGTCTTCCCGGGCTCGCAAGAAAAGAATTTACGTAATTTCTTTGTTAATTCAATGGCCTACCTGTTTAACATGCTCGACATCAAGGATGTCGAACTCGACCGGATCAGCCGTCTGGTCCTGGTCGACACACGCCAGCCTCACCGCATCGGAAAGCTTTCCGATCTGCTGCAGCGCGAGGGTGTCGACATTCACATCTATGATCACCACCCGAACCAACCCGGCGACATAAAGGGCGATTATGAAGTCCTGCGACTGACCGGTGCCACCGTGACCATCCTCACCGGCATCCTTGCGGATAAAAAAATCGAGATCAGTTCCGACGAGGCCACGATCATGTGCCTCGGCCTATACGAGGACACCGGTTCCTTCACCTTTCCATCGACCACTCAAGAGGATTTTAAAGCCGCTGCTTTTTTATTGTCCAAAGGGGCAAACCTGAATATCGTCTCAAACCTGATTTCGCGGGAAATCAGCCCGGAGCAAGTCAGCCTGCTCAATGAAATGATCCAGGCCGCAACCCGGTATACCATCTCCGGCATTGAGGTGGTCGTGACGGTGGTGACGACCGAAAAATTCGTTCCCGATTTCGCCTTCCTCGTGCACAAAATGGTTAAAATGGAAAACCTGGAGGCCATTTTTGCCATAGCCCTCATGGAGAACAAAATCTATATAACGGCCCGCAGCCGCGTTGTAGAGGTCGACACCGCCGCCATTCTCGAAGAATTCGGCGGCGGCGGTCACTCCTATGCAGCCGCAGCCACAGTCAAAGGCAAGACCCTGCCGCAGGTCGAACACATCCTGGTCGATCTGTTGTACAAAAACATCCAGTCCCGTCGCCTGGCCCGAGACTTGATGTCCGCGCCAGCGATTATGGTTGAAGCCGGCGTGTCCTGCCGCGAAGCCGGCAATCTTCTGACACGCTACAACATCAATGCCCTGTTGGTAATCAACACACCCTCAGGACACGGAAACAGCGGGCCACCGGTCGGTTTCATCACCCGCCAAGTGATTGAAAAAGCCCTTTTTCACAAACTGGATCACGTGGCGGTGGGCGAATACATGACCTCGGAACTGGCGACCGTCGGACCGCAGGCAACCCTGATGGAGATTCAGGAAAAAATAATCGAAAACAAGCAGCGGGTTCTGCCGGTCCTCGAAAATGGACAAATCCTGGGCGTCATCACGCGGACCGACCTGCTCAATATACTGGTTCGAAAACACGTTCAGGAAAACGGTGAAACACCGGACCGTCCCTCCCGCTCGGTTCATGCCCGCACCCGCAATGTGCTGAAGTTTATGCAGGAGCGTCTTCCGGCACGCATATTGGAAATGCTGTATGAAATCGGTCGTGTTGCAGACGAGATCGGCGAGCCGGCTTATGTCGTCGGCGGTTTTGTCCGCGATCTTTTCCTGTATCGTGCCAACGAAGATATCGACATCGTCATCGAAGGCGACGGCATCGCCTTTGCCCGTAAATTCGCCAAATTGGCAGGGGCTCGGATACACACGTACGCCAAATTCGGCACTGCGGTCGTCATTTTTCCCGATGGATTCAAAATCGATGTCGCTTCGGCCCGCATGGAGTACTATAGCTTCCCGGCGGCCTTGCCGATTGTCGAAATGAGCTCCATCAAGCTCGACCTGTTCCGACGGGATTTTACCGTCAACACCTTGGCCATTCAGCTTAATTCCAAGAAATTCGGAATTCTGATCGACTTCTTTGCCGCACAGAAGGACATTAAAGAAAAAACGATCCGAGTGCTCCACAACCTGAGCTTTGTCGAGGACCCGACGCGTGTTTTTCGTGCCATCCGTTTCGAGCAGCGCTTTGGATTTACTATCGGCAAACTGACCGCCGGCTTGATCACCAATGCCGTTAAAATGGATTTTTTTAGACGACTGAGCGGAAAACGGGTTTTTGCCGAACTGCGCCAGCTCCTCGAGGAGGAAAACCCGACACCGGCGATCGTCCGGCTGCATGAATATGACCTCTTGCAGGTCATTCACCCATCGATTGCGTTGACAACGGAAATGACGGCGCTTTTCAATGCCGTGAAGAAAGTCCTTGCCTGGTATGATTTGCTTTTTATCGAAGAATCCTATATGAAGTGGTCCGTTTATTTTCTGGCGATCATCCGCACTTGTGACGCCACCGTAACCGCAGAATTGTGTCGTCGGTTTGAACTGGCACCCCGCTACCGTAAACTGTTTCTCTCCGAACGATTTGCGGCCGAAAGGTGTCTGGCTTGGCTCGAACGCAATCAACCGGTAAAAAGCAGCACTCTCTACAACGAGCTTTCGGCATTCAAGACCGAACTGGTCCTTTACATGATGGCTTCGACCGCTCGGGAGGATGTCAAGCGCGCTATATCGCAGTTCATCACCGGACTGCGATACGTTACGGTGGCCTTGAGGGGCGAAGATCTTAAAAATATGGGACTGACGCCGGGCCCGATCTTCCGCGATATTTTACGGGCCGTTTTAAATGCCAAACTGAACGGGCGGCTGATAACCCAGAAAAAAATGAGGGTCCTCAGCGGCATGCGGCCAACCGGTCCCCTTCATCTCGGTAATCTTTTGGGCGCTCTGGCCAACTGGGTCGAGATGCAGGCAACTTACGATTGTTTTTTCTTTATTGCCGACTGGCATGCCCTCACCAGTGACTACGAGAAACCGGACCATATCAAAGGATTTATCCGCGAAATGATGATCGACTGGCTCAGCGTCGGCCTCTCGCCCGAAAAAAGCACGCTGTTCGTCCAGTCACGGGTAAAAGAACATGCCGAGCTGTACCTGCTGCTCTCCATGATAACACCGGTTCCCTGGCTCGAACGGAATCCGACCTACAAGGACCAGATCCTTCAGCTGAGCAACAAGGATTTGTCGACTTTCGGCTTTTTGGGATATCCGGTGCTGCAGGCCGCCGACATCATCATGTACAAACCGGCCGGTGTTCCAGTCGGGGTCGACCAGGTTCCGCATGTCGAGATCACGCGCGAAATCGCGCGGCGGTTCAATTTTCTCTATGGTGACGTTTTCCCCGAACCTGAAGCGCTTCTGACCGAGACACCTAAAATTCTCGGTACCGACCGGCGCAAAATGAGCAAGAGCTACAACAACGCCATCTATCTTTCTGATAAACCTGATGAAATCGCTGCCAAAGTGGCCCAGATGATCACGGACCCGCAGCGGGCAAGGCGCAGCGATCCCGGCGACCCCGATGTGTGCAACGTTTTCAGCTTTCACAAGATGTATACCGAACCGGCCGCAGTGGCCGACATCGAGCGCCGGTGCCGTTCGGCCGGCATCGGGTGCGTCGATTGTAAGAAAATCATGAGCGGCAACCTAATCAAGGCCCTAGAACCGATTCGCGAAAAACGGCACTATTACGAGGAACGGCCGGATTTGGTCGAGGAGATCATGCACACCGGCAGCGAACGTGCCCGCGATGTCGCGCGGGCAACGATGGCAGAAGTCAGGAGTGCCGTTAAAATTTAGTTTTTAGATCAGTTTCTATTCTGTAATTGTGTAGAGACTCATTTCGTGTCACCACCGCGTCCGTTAACGGATTCGGATGACCCATCACGCAACCGAATGTCGACGCGCAGCCCATGGAAAACAAGCTGTATCAGGTAAAACTGAGCGACATCTTCGAAGGACCGATGGACCTTTTGGTCCACCTGATCAAAAAGAACGAGATCGACATTTACGACATCCCCATCGCCATGGTTACCGAACAATATCTGAGCTACCTGGAGTGGCTCAAATCGATGAATATCGATTTCGCCGGCGATTTTCTCGTCATGGCGGCGACTTTAGCCCACATTAAATCGAGAATGCTGCTGCCCACGGTTTCGGATGAAGATGACGACGAAGATCCACGGATGGAAATCGCCCGACCTCTGGCCGAATACCTGCAGTTGAAATCGGCCGCCGAGGAACTGTCGCGCCGGGCCTTGCTCGGAGAAAACACCTTTGTGCGTCAACCTGCAGAGGTTCGCGATCTGGTGCCCCGCGATGAAGAGTTCATCAACATCGGCCTGTTCGAGCTGATCGATGCCTTTCAACAGATTTTGAAAAACATCTCTGCCGAAGAGCGCCTGGAACTGACGTCCGACAGCATCTCCGTCAAAGACCGCATATCGGAACTGGTCGATCTGTTTGAAGAAAAAAAGTCTCTGACTTTCGAAGAGCTGTTTGCGGGTGCTCCCAATAAAAGCGACGTGATCATCACATTTCTGGCCATCCTGGAAATGGTCAAGCTTTGCCTGGTCCGCCTGGCACAACATTCACAGACCGGGCTGATTCGATTGTTCTACGAGTAATGGAAAACCTGAAAAGCATCATAGAAAGCCTGTTGTTCGTCAGCGATGAGCCTCTGACCATCGAGCGGTTGAAAAGCGTTCTCAGCCCGGCTGCCGCCAGCGATATTCGCGGCGCATTGAATCGTCTCGCCGAGGAGTACGAAGCCCGCCGTAGTGGATTCCACCTCAAAGAGATCGCCGGCGGATATCAGCTTCGCACCCGGCCGGAGTTCAGCGCGTGGATCACCAAACTGGTTCAACCGCGAGCGCCGCGGCTCAGCAAAGCCGCCCTCGAAACCCTGGCGATCATCGCCTACAAACAGCCGGTCATCCGTAGTGATATTGAGCACATCCGCGGCGTGGACTGCGGCGGTGTCATCCGGGCATTGCTCGAACGCAACCTGATTAGGGTTCTCGGGCGCAAGGAAATTCCGGGACGTCCTCTGATCTACGCCACCACCAAACGCTTTCTGGAAGTATTCGATCTGAAAGACCTCAAAGACTTGCCGACTCCGAAGGAGATAGAGGAAATGGGGCAGGCCCTTGCCGATCGGTCCAATGTCGTCATCGAAGACGACACGATAAACGAGACGCGGGAATCGCAACTCGAGCTTGATTTCGAAGAATCGGAAACTGACGAGCCCACACATCTTGCCAACAATCCGGGCAACGGTGCGGAACCGCCCGAATCTGCGGAGGGAGTCGAACCAACGGATTCCGATGCCGATAGCGGTTACCCCCGGCCGTCATGAAGCAGTGACCATTTAATTTCAACCACTTAGAAAACAAGATCGATCATCGGACAAAATTACTGAAAAATTCCTTGACTTAAACACCCCCAACCAACTATGAGTTAAACCGTTTTTTCCTCTCTCTCGGACACCACCTCAGTGCTCTGGAGTACAAAAAGCGTTGAGGAGAGTGCATGAACAGATCGGAAATGATCAGTGTGTTAAAAGAAGAAGCGGACCTGAGTCGCAAGGACGCTGAAACAGTGACAGATTTATTTTTCGAGATGATCGTGAAAACCCTTGCGCGCGGCGAAAGGGTTGAAATAAGGGGCTTCGGAAGTTTCACGGTCAACCACTACAAGCCTTACACCGGACGTAATCCGAAAACAGGCACCCAGATACACGTACCCTCCAAGAAGCTGCCTTTTTTTAAGGTCGGCAAAGAGTTGAAGGAACGGGTGGACGGCTGATAGGTTCGGGCGGTTAACTCAGCGGGAGAGTGCTACCTTCACACGGTAGAAGTCACTGGTTCAAATCCAGTACCGCCTACCAAGCAAAAACGAAAGGCGGGGGAATTTTCGCCCCCGCCTTTCGTTTCTCGTGTTCAATTCCTATCGACTTTTTAAAGTAAAGCCTCCTCGCAAAACTCAACCGAACATGTAAAAGCCCAACGCCCGGTCTGAAGGGTCGGAGGGGTGCGAAGAAGTGAACGCCACGCCCAGTTCCGTTCCAAATACCTTCTTGATTTCAACTTCTTTTTTAATCAGGGACCGGTTGGCATCATCCAGGTGAAATTCGATTCGAAGTTTATCTCCGTGACCAAAACCATCCTTTTCATTCATCTTGAGTTTCAACCCGGTGCGGGATAAATCAATCACCCGCATAAAGCCTTTGCCCAACGGCTTCCCGTTAACATAGTGGGTATAGGTCCCTGAAAAATCCACCGGCTTTCGATATTGGCGCCGTCTCTCGATCAAGACCGGGTACTTATGGCCGCAATGCCTGCAGGTAACGCGCAGTTTGTCGGCCCTTTCCAATTCTTTGTGATCGGCCACCCTGACCACTCGGGGCTGCTGACACGCCGGACAGGTGAAGGTGATCGTCTGGTCACTGGTCACAAATACTTTTTGAGACATGCGAGCTCCGGCAAATGTGATAAAAAATGGTGTCAATTTGTATCGATAACAAGTAATTATAGGTTAAATTTAAACAAAAAGCAACATCGAGGAAAACGACTTTTCCCTAAACTGATTCGATTGGCGCAAAAACCGATATGACTCTCCTCCCTTGCCATTATTCCCCGGAATTGAGTGCCACGGAAACAATCACCGAAAGGGAATCCGTCGCTGCCGAACCGTCGGTTCGCATTCGCTCAACTTGCTTTTCAGCAGCCTAAGTGGTAGAATATATCCACAAAATTCAGCTTCGGCTGGCGCTATACTTTGTTGGTTTCCTCGGGGAATACGCCGTTTCGATCTGAAGCATAGTGGATTAAGATCGTTCAGTGCTCAAGTGTTTGTGCGACTGGACGCATCGCAGACGATACGAGGCAAAGTGGAATTGAAAAAGCGCTGATCGGGACGTAAGAGAGTGTTTCCGGACAAGCAACACCGGCAACGCGGCTGATTAACCGCATCAAAAGGGGACATCATGGATCTTTTTAACACTACTTTGGTCAATCCTGCTATAGCCACACTGGCGTTACTCATCGGCACCATCATGCTGATTCTGGTCCTGATCAAATCGTTCAAGGAAGGCGGCGTCTTGCACGGCCTTCTCGGCTTGCTCACCGGCGGCATTTATACTTTTGTGTGGGGCTGGCTCAGGTCGCGGCGATTGCAATTGACCAAGGCAATGCTCCTGTGGACGGTCTGCCTTCTCTTGGGCGGCGCGCTGGTCTATATCACCGGCCCGGTAAAAATGCTCCAGTCGATTCCATGGGCGGGCGAGTTAGGCCTTGTGGCCACCGGCCCCGCAAAAAAACCAATCTTCAAGAGATACAAGAAAAATACGGCCCAAAAGCCGCAAAAAACCGCCGCCGTCCTCAAGAAAGTGGTCAACAACCCGGTCAAAGATGCCGATTGGAACACACGTGCAACCGCCCTATGGAAGGACGCTCAATACGTTGATGCGCAGAAAGCGGTCACGTATCTGGAGAAAGCCATTCGGGAAAAGCCGAATTTTGCCGAAGCATACAACAACCGCGGAAACGCCTACCGCGAAATGAAGCAGTATGCCCTTGCAATGCAGGACTACAACAAGGCGATCAGTTTGAAGCCGAACCTCGAGAAGACTTTCAATAATCGAGGCAACATCTACTTCGACCAGCGTAACTTTCAGATGGCGATCGAAGACTACAACAAGGCGATCTCGCTCAATGCGTCTTACAATCTGGCCTATTTGAACCGTGGCCTGGCTTACCACGAGTTGAAAAAAGACGACCTGGCATGTCTGGACTTCCTAAAAGCCTGCGAATTCGGCGACTGCGACGGCATCAACTGGGCCAAAAAGACCGGAATTTGTAAATAGAAAACGTTTAGATCGTTGAGGGCGTGCAGGGCGATGGAAAAGTTAATAACGTTCAAAACGATTCCAACGCTCTTAACGCTCGCAACGAACTATTAATACCAAGAACGCGATCCCTTCCCCCAGTTAACCACACTTGTTATACCCGCAGAAGTGACAAATCATACACCCTTCCTCAAAACTGATCGTCTGACCACATTCAGGGCAGTTCTCCCCCAGCAGAGCATTTTTTCGGTTTGCCCGGCCGCCACCGGTAGTCTCGGCCAGATAGCGCTTTTCCAGGACCCTGGCGATGGCATCCGGAATAGAGAGCACCAGCCCCCCATGCTGAAAAACAGGGTGCTCTCCGCCGATTCCTTTCAACTGGTCCACGATCGCGCTTACCTTGACACCGGCTCTCAGCGCCAGTGACACCAGACGACCGATGGCTTCGGTCTTGGCGGTCGTCGACCGGCCTGATTTGCCGATGGTGGCGAACACTTCGAATGGCTGACCTTCAAACTCCGTCACCGTAACGTAGAGCTGACCGAGGCCGGTCTTGATCTTGGTGGTGAACCCCTCGAGTGTTTCGGGTCGATCTTTGACGGCGGTCATAAAGCCGCTGCTTCCTTTTTTGTCTTTCTCTGAAAAAGAGAGCACCTGATTTTCCTTGCTGCCGTCGCGGTAAATCGTGATGCCCTTGCACTCGAGCTCATACGCCAGGTTGTAAACCTTGAGAACGTCTTCGGGAGTGGCGTCGCGCGGCAGGTTGACGGTTTTAGAAACAGCATTGTCCGTGTATTTCTGAAAAGCGGCTTGCATCCGCACGTGCCATTCTGGAATTACGTCGTGGGCGGTCACAAATACGCTGCGCACGTCTTCGGGAATATCCTCTAAATCGGCAATGCTTCCTCTCCCGGCAATCCGGTTCATAAGTTCGGAGCTGAAAAATCCGTGTTCCTTGGCAACTTGTTCGAAATAAGGGTTGACTTCGAGCAATTCGTCGTTGTCCATGACACGCCTGACAAAGCTCAGAGCAAAGAGCGGTTCGATGCCGCTGGAACACCCGGCGATGATGCTCAGGGTGCCGGTGGGGGCGATGGTGGTGATCGTCGCATTTCGGTACCGGCACCCCTTTTTATTCTTGAAGACACTGTTGTCAAAATTCTTGAAGGTCCCTCTCTTCTTGGCAAGCTCCCGAGAGGCCTCCCGTGATTGAAGTTGGATGAAGGCCATGAGATCCTCAACCAACTGCAGCGCTTCTTCTGAATTATAAGGTACACCCATCTGATACAGCATGTCGGCAAATCCCATCACCCCCAGTCCGATCTTGCGGTTGCCCTCCACCATCGCGGAGATATCCGGCAGCGGGTATCGTGACATGTCGATCGTATCGTCCAGGAAACGGACCGCCAACCAGACGATTTCTTTGAGTCCCTCGTAGTCGACGGCCGGATTTCCGTCTGTGGACGTAACGAATTTTGACAGATTGATGGACCCGAGGTTGCAGGCCTCAAACGGCAGCAGTGGTTGCTCGCCGCAGGGGTTGGTGCTCTCGATTTCACCCAAAGCCGGGGTGGGATTGTCGCGGTTGATGCGGTCGAGGAAGACAATACCGGGATCCCCGTTTTCCCAGGCCTGCTCCACCAAGTGCAAATAAACTTCGGCCGCATTCAGCTCGCCGACTTTTTGCTTTTCCTTGGGATCGATCAAATTATAGGATGTCAGCATCTTGACGGATTCCATGAAAGCGTCGGTGACCCCCACCGATATGTTGAAATTGTTCAAATCATGATGGTATTTCTTGCAGGTGATGAATTCGAGAATGTCCGGGTGGTCGACCCGCAAAATCGCCATGTTGGCCCCGCGCCGGGTGCCGCCCTGTTTGACCTGTTCGGTGGCGGTATTGAAGATTTTCATGAAAGAGACTGGCCCCGACGCCACTCCGCCGGTGCTGCCGACCCGGCTATCCTTGGGACGCAGGCGTGAAAAGGAGAAACCGGTTCCACCTCCGGATTTATGGATCATGGCCGCATTTTTCAAAGCCGAGAAAATTCCGTCTAAACTGTCATCGACAGGCAGCACGAAACAGGCCGCCAATTGGCCCAGGCGCCTTCCGGCATTCATCAAGGTGGGCGAATTCGGCAGAAAATAAAATTCTGTCATCATCCGGTAAAACAGTGCCTCCATCTTCTCCGCCTCTTGGGTATCGCTGTAATTTTCCTCGGCCCGCGCGATGTGGTGGGCCACCCTGCGGAACATGTCCTCCGGGCTCTCGATTACCTTTCCATCGCTGTCTTTTCTCAAATAGCGTCGCTGCAGGACGGTCCGGGCATTGTCGGTCAAAACCAGTTCGTTTTTCACGAAAATCGATTTGTCGAGATGTACGGAGGAAGTTGATCGCACCCCATATTCATTCATTTTAGCACCAATGAGCTTCTCAATAATGGATGAGTTGATGGTGTCCTGGTCCATCCGGGCGATCTCCTCGCGCAGAAATCGACTGATGGTCATGGCCTGCTCGCTGTTGAGGGCGTTCCGGCGGACAAGAAGATCGGCGAACCGATCGTCGTCCCAGCGGTATTCGTTCAAATCAAAACGACCGTCTGTTGTAATTAACACCTTTCCCTGTTGACGCATTGGTTGTCTCCCAATCATCCGGTAACAACGGTTACCGCTGATATGCTCGTAATTAGGGTTAGAAAATGGACGGTAAACAGCTGGCGACGAGCGCCGCCTACCGTTTGTGAACGGAAAGTCCCAATCTTAGCGGTGGTTATTCATAGACTTTGTTGTATGGATATCACACAACATGTAGTGTGTCAATTATAATTGATATCAATATCTGGATTTTTAACCCTTTTGTATGGCGCTGGTTTCACTGTAACAAAGGGACCAGTGCCCGGTGAGTCGGGCATACGCAAGCTGCATCGCGTCGATGACAATCAGTACCTAAAAAAGGAGGCGGTGTCCGGCTTTGGCCCATCGCGCCCGCCTTGCACACCCTCGAATTCACCCTGCACCGTCTGGATCATTGCGTTGACCCTGTTGACGATCCCAAGCTCGAAACGGCCGGCCTTGAACTCCGGCAAAATTACATTGCCTATGATCCGGCCCGAGACGGCATCGGTGCAATAACTATATTGGTATTCATCGAAAACCCGAACCCCAGAGGTTCGAAAAACGAAGTGATAGCCCTCAAAACAGGTGCCGGTCGCCCCGATCATATCAGGACATACTCTTGAGCCCGCCTTTGAGGACCAACGCACCGACCGGACAGGTGTCGATACAGGCCCGACAGGCCGCACAATCACTCCGGACTGAATCGGTTCGACCGAAAAAACTGACGACCGTGTCGAAGCCACGTTTGGCAAATGTCAACGCCGGCCGGTCGCTCGCCGCCCGGCAAACCGCGACACACCGGCCACACAGAACGCAGCGATTGGCATAATAATCGAGGCAGGGGTGGCGATCGTCGATCGGCGGCTCTTTCAGACGCTGCTGCAACCCTTTGGGTTTCAAACCGACATTGAGGAAGCGGGCCAGATGTTGCAGGGCGCATTT
>JARROL010000096.1:0-18945 GCA_037383965.1 Desulfobacterales bacterium
ATCGAATTCGGGCCGACAGAAAGAGGTCTTGCCGATCAGCTGCACGAAAAGTTCGGGGATGCCGTTGAGCCGGCACCGGAAACCGCCGACATGCTCACGTTTCAGGTACGCAGGGAACGCGTCAAGGAAGTTCTGCGCCACCTGAAAACCGAAGCCTCGCCCCGTTTCCGGCGGCTTGAAGATCTGACCGCGATAGACGAATCCGCCCGCCGCAATCGCCGGGACTATCCCGACTACAGTTTGGTCTACAATCTGCTCGCTTTCGATTCCCCCTGCCGGGTGCGCCTGAAGGTCGGTCTTAATGGCGCGGAGCCTGCTGCGGCCACCGTTACCGATATCTGGCCATCGGCTGCCTGGTACGAACGCGAAGCATTCGACATGTTCGGAATTAAATTCGACGGCCACCCGAACCTGCGGCGGTTGCTCATGCCCCACTACTGGGAGGGACATCCCCTGAGAAAAAGCCATCCCGGACGGGCGACGGATATGCCCCCCTACACGCTCGAGGATGCGCGCAATCTTCAGCCGCTGGACGGTGGGGACTACATCAAAACGGACGGAGACAGGCAGCTGCTGATCCTCAACATCGGTCCCCATCACGTCAGCACCCACGGACTGATGCGGTACATCGTAGCGCTGGACGGAGAAGAGATCACCGATCTGGACATGGACATCGGTTACCACCACCGCTCGGTGGAAAAAATCGGCGAACGTCAGACCTGGAACCAGTTTAGCCCCTACACCGATCGCGTCGACTACCTGGCTGGAGCCGCCAACAACCTGCCCTATGTTTTGGCGGTGGAGACCCTGGCGGACATCAAGGTTCCGAAGAGGGCCCAGTATATCCGCGTGATGCTGAGCGAACTGTTCCGACTGAGCAACCACCTGGTTTGGTTTGCAACCTATGCCCACGACGTCGGCGCCATGACGCCGAATTTTTACACGTTTCGTGAGCGGGAAATGATCCTCGACATCGTCGAACTTATCACCGGCGGAAGGCTGCATCCCTCCTGGTTCCGGTTGGGCGGCGTGGCGGCCGATCTGCCGGACGGCTGGAAGGAAGCCATCGATGCGTTCGTTCAGATTTTTCCAGAGCGCCTGCGGGAATACGAGACGCTGATCCGTAAGAACCCCATTTTCAAGGCTCGCACAATGGGTATCGGTCGGATTTCGCTGGACGAGGCGATCGACCGGGGTGTCAGCGGCCCCAACCTGAGGGCCTGCGGTCTGGAGTGGGACCTGCGCAAAAAATTTCCCTACTCGAGTTACGATGAATTCGACTTCGCAGTGCCCACTGCCGCCGAAGGCGATTGTTACTCCCGTTATCTGGTGCGGGTCGAGGAAATGAGGCAAAGCTTGAGTATCATCACCCAGGCCGCCGAACGGATGCCGGCCGGACGCTACGTGACCGATGACTACCGCTATGTGATACCGAAGCGCGCAGACATGCTCACCGACATCGAGAGCCTGATACACCATTTCATCAATGTGACCCGCGGACCGAAGATTCCCCGCGGCGAGGCCTATGCTGCCTGCGAAATTCCGCGGGGAGAGCAGGGCTACTATGTGGTTAGCGACGGACTCGGGTATGCCTATCGCATGCGCATCCGGTCGCCTGGATTTGCCAACGTGCAGGCCATGCCTCTGATGGCCGTGGGAGAGACGATTGCAGACCTGATCGCGATTATCGGGTCGGTGGACTATATACTTCCGGACATCGATCGCTGATGTTTAACGCGCTTGATTCGCCCATTTGCTGCGTTATCGGGAACTCGCGGTACAACTGAGTACAGCTTCGTTCCCGAGTGCCTTGCAAATGGGCGAATCAAACGCGTTACACCTGCTATAAATTCGAGGGTGGTCCGCCTATTTGCTTCATTATCGGGGACTTGTGGTAGAACTGAGTACGGCTTCGTTCCCGAGTGCCTTGCAAATAGGCGAATCAAACGCGTTACACAGATTACACCGCGGAAAATTTCAAGAAAATTTTCATTTATGCTACCTGAAGAGATTCGAGAAGAACTGCGGCGGCAGATCATCGCCGTTGAACATCCGCGCGAATTGGCGGTGGACGTGATGTTCGCGCTGCAGGCCCATTACGGTTATTTGAGCGATGTGGCCCTGGAAGAAGCGGCATCGCTGCTGGGGATGACGCCCCTGGAGGTTGAAGAACTGGCCACATTCTACACCTTTATCTACCGCGAACCGGTGGGGAAATACGTCATTCACCTGTGCGACAGCCTGATCTGTTGGATGGACGGATATGAATCCCTCCGCGACTACATGTGTCGAAAACTGGCGGTCAAGTTGGGAGGCACCACGGCCGACGGGTTGTTCACGCTTTTACCTGTGTGTTGTATCGGCTATTGCGACCGGTCTCCGGCTATGCTGATCAACCGCAAGGTATACGGCAACTTGACGGCCGAGAAGATCGACGAGATCCTGGAAGAACTGAAAAATGAAGCATGACGGCAACGCCCCATTGACAACCAGCAACCGACAATAAAAAAACAGATGCCTAAACTCGTCATCGACAATCGGGATATCGAGGTGCCTGCCGGGACCAAGGTGATCGAAGCCGCGGAACGGCTGGGCATCATGATCCCGAGGTTTTGCTATCACCCGGCCTTGGGATCGGTAGGGGCATGCCGCGTCTGCGCCGTCAAGTTTTTAGAGGGGCCTGTCAAAGGCGTGCAGATGAGTTGCATGATCGATGCCCGAGACGGCATGGTGGTGTCGACAACCGATGAAGAGGCGGTCGACTTTCGTCGCCATGTCATCGAGTGGCTGATGCTCCACCACCCCCACGATTGCCCGGTCTGCGATGAAGGCGGCCATTGCCTGCTGCAGGATATGACGGTTTCAGGCGGTCATGGACTGCGACGCTATCCGGGTAAAAAACGCACTCACACCGATCAAGACCTCGGTCCCCTGATCCAGCACGAGATGAACCGCTGCATTCAGTGTTATCGCTGTTCCCGATTCTATCAGGAATATTGCGGCTACCGCGACCTCGGCGTCATGCAGAGCGGAAACCGCGTCTATTTCGGTCGTCAAGAGGACGGAACACTGGAGAGTCCGTACGCCGGCAACATCACCGATATATGTCCCACCGGCGTTTTCACCGACAAGCCCTCGCGGTTCAAGGGACGGCGCTGGGACTACGAGCGCACGCCTTCCATCTGTCTGAACTGCTCCCTCGGGTGCCACACGGTGGTCAGTGCCCGCTATCGGGAGGTCATCCGTCAGGAAGCCCGCTTTAGTGCGGCCGTCAATGGCGATTTCATCTGCGACCGGGGCCGTTACGGATTTTTTTATGCCAGCATTCCCGAACGGCCGCGGCAGGCCGCAATCGACGGCAAGGCGGTCACCCGAGAAATGGCCCTCGAGGTTGCGCTCGAGAGGCTGGAGAGCATCGTGCGCCAGTCGGGGACTGCCGCTGTTGCTTGTGCGGGCTCGCTGCGCAGCAGCCTGGACACCTTGGCGGCAATCGATCGCTTGAGTCGGCAAAACGGCTGGCACGACCCCTCCTTTTGGATGGACCGAGGCGTCGCCACACGGGTCAAAACCGCTGCATCCCGTCTCGAAGCCGATACGGCCGTTTCCCTGCGGCAGGTGGAACTGGCCGATGTCATCCTGGTTGTGGGTGCCGATCCGATCAACGAAGCACCGATGCTCACCATGGCCATGCGACAGGCCTGGCGGCGGGGCGCACGGGTGGTTGTGATCGATCCCAGGCCGGTTTTTCTGCCGATTGATTTCTACCATCTGCCGGCCGCCCCGGAGGAGATGGCACGCGGACTGGGGATGTTGATTAAACGGGTCATCGAGCGCGAAGAAGTCGAGCAACTGGGACGCGAGGCGCTATCTTTTTACGACTCAATTCCGAAAATGCCGCTTCCAGTCAAAGATCGACTCGAAGCCGTTGTCGGAATTATTAAAGGCAGCCACCGACCAGTCGTAGTCTGTGGCACTGAGGTCGTGCCGGATGGTGTGCCGGCCCTGGCCGCCGATTTTTCGCTGCTCCTAAAGACGAAAAATCGTTCGCCCGGTCTTTTTTATGTGTTTCCGGGTGCCAATGCCTTCGGGGCAACGCTGCTGCCCGGCGGTCAAGCGGATTTCGAGGATATCCTTACGGCCGTCGAAAACAAGACCGTTCGGGCACTGGTGCTGGTCGAGTGCGATCCCCTGTGCACCTTCGCGGATCGGCCGCGGATGGAAAAAGCGCTGGCGTCGCTCGATATGCTGGTGGTCATGGACTATCTCGGGACGGAGACGATGAAGCGGGCGGACATATTTTTGCCCACGACAACCGTTTACGAAAGCGGCGGCCTGTTTGTCAACCAAGAAGGACGTCTGCAGTCCGCACCGCGGGCTTTCCAGGGCGGTCTTTCGATCAAAGTGGCCGGTGACGGTCGTCATCCGCCACGGGTCTACGGGTCGGGCATGCCGGGAGTGGAACCTGTACCGGCCCGCCAACAGCTGGCGGCCATGGTCGCCGGTCAAGGGCCGGTCGAAGGGGATGCTGCATGGCGGGAATGGCTGGTTGATTACTTACGGCTGAGCGATTTTCTGCCGCCGGGCGATGATTTTCCCGAAGACGGGGTACGGGTGCTGGCGGCCGTTGCAACGACGGAGAGGTTTGGGCTGGACTGGGCCGCGACGTTAGATGACGATCGTGCTGGGGACGAGCGTCTGCGGCTTGTGATCGTCGAGAGGACCTTCGGCACCGAAGAGCTTTCGGGCTATTCACCGTGCCTTGACACGATCGTGCCGTCACCGGTCTTGTTCATGCACGGGGAAGACGCGGAAAGATTGGGACGGGTGGATGGCGAACCGGTCGTGTTGAGCACCGAAACCGGTTCGGTTACAGTAACGCTTCGCGTCGTCGACAACATGCGTGCCGGTATGTTGATCCTGCCGCGCCACCTCAGGCTTGACTGGCAGCTGCTGGGCAGCGGGCCGATTTGGATTGCCGCCGATCAGATACAAAAAGCCGAACACACTTGACCCGACGGATCTTTGGGGAATATAGGAAGTAGTCGAATTACTATGTCAATGTGGATTGCCGGAATCATCGTTTTATTGATCAAGCTGGCCGTGGTGCTTGTGGTGCTGCTCCTGCTGGCTTCCTACCTCGTATGGCTGGAGCGCAAGTTTCTGGCGAGGCTGCAGATTCGCTACGGGCCTAACCGGGCTGGAAAGTTCGGTCTGCTTCAGCCGATCGCGGATGCCGTCAAATTGATTGCCAAGGAGGACACGGTTCCGGCCGAGGCCGATCGGCTTATATTTCTGTTGGCGCCGGCGATCGTCGCCGGAACGGCCCTGCTCATGTTCGGCGTCGTCCCCTTCGGCAGTGACATCACGCTCTGGGGCCAAAAGATTCCCTTGGTGATTTCCGATATCAATGTCGGTCTGTTGTTCGTATTTGCGTTGTCATCCTTGGAAGTCTACGGCGTTACGCTGGGTGGGTGGGCGTCCAACTCCAAGTTCAGCCTTTTGGGGGGCATACGCGGCGCCGCTCAGATGATCAGCTACGAACTGGCCCTCGGGCTTTCACTGGTCCCGGTGGTCATGTACGCCCGCTCGTTGAGCCTGGTCGATATCGTCAATGCCCAAGAGTCCTATCCATTTATCTTGGTCCAGCCGATATCTTTTGTTATTTTTTTCATAGCGGCCATAGCGGAGAGCAAGCGCATCCCTTTCGACCTGCCCGAGGCCGAGAACGAACTGGGTGCCGGCTACCACATGGAGTACAGCGGCATGCGCTTCGGCCTCTTTTTCCTGGGGGAATATGTCCACATGCAGGTCTTCGGCGCCCTGCTGGCGGTATTTTTCTTGGGCGGCTGGCACGGCCCCCTTTTGCCGCCCTGGATCTGGCTCTTGTTGAAAATAATCGCCATTTCCCTGTTGATGATCTGGATCCGGGGAACGCTGCCGCGTCTGCGCTACGATCAGCTGATGGCCATCGGTTGGAAAGTTCTCATACCTGCGGCACTGCTCAACATCCTGATAACGGGAGCGGTTATAATGTTATGAACGCTGTATGGGAAGCCATAATAGCGCTGGCCGCCGGCTTTGCGCTCACCTTCAAACACCTATTCCGCCAGCCGATTACCGAGCAGTACCCGGAGTATAAGAGGCCACTGCCGGCTCGCAGCCGGGCCCGCATCATATTGACGCGGGACCCCGATGGCGGCGAACGCTGCGTGGCCTGCTATCTCTGCTCGGCGGCCTGTCCGGTCAGTTGCATCTCCATGCAATCGGCCGAAAGAGAAGACGGCCGCCGGTATGCCGCCTGGTTTAGGATCAACTTTGCGCGGTGTATTTACTGCGGGCTGTGTGAAGAAGCCTGTCCGACCTCGGCGATTCAATTGACACCGGATTTCGAGAACTGCCGGCGCGACATTTTGACCCTGGTTTACGAAAAGGAAGATCTCCTGGTGGATCACTGCGGAAAAGACACGCAGTACAATTTTTACACGTATGCGGGTATTGTAACCGGTGAAGGCGGCAAGGGAACCCACGTGAAGGAAGACGCGCCGGTTGACGTAAGAAGCAACATGCCGTGACCGGCAAAAGATGTGCCGCGAAGGCCGGCCGACACCAAATCGTTTGTTGTGCGGTTTGCGGTTAGGGGGCAAGGTCATTTTTTGACATTCTCGATGTTGGGAGTTTCATGACGCTCTATACCATTCTATTTTACCTTTTAGCGGTTGTTATTGTCATCGCGACGGTGCTGGCGATCACCCGACGGAGCATGGTGCATGCGGTGATCTACCTGGTGGTTTCTTTTTTCGGCAGTGCGCTGCTGTTTTACCTGTTCGGTGCGCCGCTGCTGGCGGCCCTCGAGGTGATCATTTACGCCGGGGCCATCATGGTGCTGTTTCTTTTCATTATTATGATGCTCAGAGACGTGAACCTTCTGGAGAAAATGTTCCCGCTCAGTCAGTGGGCTCCGGCCGCTGTCATGGCCGTCATTTATCTGGTCGTCGGGACCGTTCTGATCTTGACCGATCCCGGTGCCCGCGCCCCTTTGATCGGCGCTGTGGCCACACCCCGAGATTTCGGACGCTTTGTATTCGAAAACCATTGGCTAACGATCGAAATCGTTTCCTTGCTGCTGCTGATTGCCCTTGTGGGGGCCCTCTATTTGGGTAAACTGTCACGGAAAAGTGCCGCGCCGAAAAGCGAGGGAAACCCATGATCGTATCCTTCGGACATGTGCTCGTTTTATCCGGACTGCTCTTTTTGCTCGGCACCGTGTGTGCGGTGACTCGACGTAACTTAATCATGATCCTGCTCGGCGTCGAAATCATGTTGAATGCGGCCACCATCGCCTTTGTCGGGGCCGCTCTGCGCTGGCACGACATGGAGGGTCAGGTGTTCGTGCTGTTTATCTTTGCGGTGGCTGCCGCCGAAGTATCGGTCGGTCTGGCACTGATTATCGGTGTGTACCGCCGAGCAGGCTCTGTTGATCCTGACAACTTCAATCTGCTGAAATGATATCGAAATGACCGAACCCGGATTCGTTCTCCCAACCCTGACGCTGGTGGCACTGGCCACCTGGCTGCCTGCGGTTGCTTTCGCCCTGATCATGATCTTTTTGCGACCGCATCCGCGCCAGGCTGCCGGCCTATCGATTGCGGCCGTATCGGTCTCGCTCTTGAGCGCCGTGTGGCTGTTGATCAGGCATTGGCATTTGTCCACACCGATCCATTTTACGGTTCGTTGGGTGGCATCCGGTGATCTCACCATTCCCTTTGGATTTTTGCTCGATCCGGTCAGTCTGCTCATGTTGACGGTTGTGGCGGTGATCTGCTTTCTCGTCCAAGTCTATTCCCTTGGCTACATGGCCGGGGACCCGGGATTCTGGCGCTATTATGCCTTCATGTCATTGTTCGCCTGGGCCATGACGTCGCTGACCGTCTCCCTGACCCTTATTCAACTCTACATCTTCTGGGAACTGGTGGGATTGGCTTCCTATCTTCTGATCGGCTTCTGGTATGAAAAATTCAGTGCCAGCGAGGCCGGAAAGAAGGCTTTCGTCATGACCCGTTTTGGCGACATAGCCTTTTTCCTCGGCCTGCTGCTGCTTCTGATTCACTTCGGCAACCTGGACATCATGGAACTTAACGGTCCGACGCCGGCCGAGCGCATGTCGCCGTTACTTCTGACTGTCTCGTCCCTATTGATTTTCGGCGGCATCATCGGCAAGAGCGCCCAATTTCCGCTCCTGACCTGGCTGCCGGACGCCATGGAAGGCCCGACCCCCGTGAGCGCTCTGCTCCATTCGGCCACCATGGTGGCTGCGGGCGTCTACCTCTTCGCGCGCCTGCTCCCGCTTTTCAGTCACTCCACGACCGCGATGGCCGTTTTTCTGGCCATCGGAACGATCAGCATGGTGGCGGCCTCCACCATGGCCATGGTCAGTCGTGACATAAAACGGGTCTGGGCCTATTCCACCATCAGCCAGCTCGGATACATGATCATGGGACTGGCGGCAGGGGGATTTTTTGCCGGGGTCTTTCATTTGACCACCCACGCCGGTTTCAAGGCCCTGCTCTTTCTCTGCTCCGGCGTCTTTATCCACCACTTCGGCACCAACGACATGGTCGAGATCGGACGACGTGGCGGCCGCAGCTTGAAGATACCGATGGTCTGCATGATTATCGGGGCGGCGGCTTTGGCCGGTCTGCCGCCCCTCTCCGGTTTTTTCAGCAAAGAGCTGATCCTCGGTGTGCTGGCCGACCGGCCGAATCCCATTTGGGTGGCCACCGCTTTGTTGGGCGTTTTTTTGACTGCCTACTACACCTTCCGTCTGATCTTTGTCATCTTGTTTCCGAGAACCGTAGACAAGGTAAAAGTGCAACATGGGGAAGACAACCACGCCGACCGCACCTCGGATCGTTTGATGGGTTGGCCGTTGATCATTCTCTCGGCCGTCACACTTTTGTTGGGATTTTTCGAGGCGCCCCTGGAACATTTTCTGGCTCGCGGCCTTGCGGCCGTCGAGCCGGCGGGCGGTCATACCTGGGTGCTTTTCTCCTCACTAGGGCTGGCTGCAATCGCCTTGGCATTGTCCTGGTTTGAATTCGGCCGTCGTGGGGCCGACCAGGTTGGGTTCGTGGAGCGGATCCCTTGGCTCTACGACTTTTTTGCCGAACGCTGGTACATCGATCGCTTCTATCGGTTTGCCCTGGACCGGTTCGTGTACCGGGGAATTGCCGCCTTGTGCGCCCAGAACGATCAGAAGGTCATCGACGGTAGTATCGACGGACTCAGCCGCGGCACGGTTAACACCGGACGACGTATAGCCTTTCTGCACACTGGGATGATCCAGTACCGGCTGCTGATCATATTCGTGGCAATGGTGCTATTGGGGATGTTTTTTATTTTTTGAAACAGCTCACCGTCTGGAACGGTTCGCCGGATGAGAAAGGCGAACAGCAGACGATAAATAGCCGGAGCTTTTTCCGAGCCGGCTGACGGACTACCGCACACGATTGATTCACAGGATTTGGTTGACATGCCGACAGCATATGCCGACTTTCCATATCTGACCGCTATTCTTCTGAGTTGCGTCATCGGACTGCTGGTGATTCTGTTCATCCCCGAGAAACGCCAGACGGCCATCAAGTGGGTCAGTGCTGTTTGCTCCGGCGTAACCCTGATTCTTTCTATCTATCTCTTCTTCGCTTACGACAAAGGCCGCGGCGGTCTGCAGTTTGCCGAGAAACTGTCGTGGGAGCCGTCGCTGGGAATCACTTACTTCAATGCGGCTGACGGCTTCAGCTTGCCCATGCTGCTTCTCACCGGACCATGTGGGAACTGGAGTACCGGGTGAAGGAGTTCTTTGCCCTTACCTTCCTGTTGGTGGCCGGCGTTTTCGGTCTCTTCATGAGCTTTGACCTGTTTTTCATTTTTATTTGGTACGACGTCTCCCTTTTCCCGATGTACCTGCTGATTGCGGTCTGGGGCAGCACCCGCAAGGAGTACGGGGCCATGAAGTTGACTCTGTACCTTCTGGCCGGCAGCGCCCTGATACTGCCGGGAATGATTTACCTCTTCGTGCAATCGGGTCTGAATACCTTTAATTTGGTGGAATTGATGCAACCGGGCCTGTTCACTCCGTTTCAGCAGAAATTTGCTTTTCTACTCTTCTACATCGGGTTCGGTATTCTGGCCGGCGTGTGGCCGTTTCACACCTGGTCGCCGGTCGGACACGTGGCCGCACCGACCGGGGTGAGCATGATACACGCCGGCGTATTGATGAAAATCGGGGCCTTTGGCATATTGCGGATCGGTATCTTCCTCTGCCCGCAAGGCTGGCAGTACTGGGCTCAGCTTATGGCCCTACTGGCTGCAATCGGCATTGTTTACGGCGCTCTGGTAGGTCTGAAGCAGACCGATCTCAAGTTCGTGATCGGCTATTCGAGTGTGTCGCACATGGGCATCGTCGGACTCGGATTGGCCACCGTGACCGTGGACGGGCTAAACGGGGCGGTTTTTCAGATGTTTGCCCACGGTATTATGACGGCGCTCCTCTTTTCCTCCGTCGGCTACATTTATGATCGAACCCACACCCGGATGATCGGGGAACTCGGCGGGCTGAGCCGCATCATGCCGGTCGCATCGGGTTACTTCATCATTGCGGCTCTGACCGGAATCGGCGTGCCGTTCCTTGCCAGTTTCTGGGGAGAGCTGTTGGTCTTTATCTCGTCCTTCAGGGTCTATCCGGTGCGCGGCGCCATGGCCGTCGCCGCACTGGTGATCAGCGCCTTGTTCATGCTGCGGGTGGTCCAGAAAGCCTTCTACGGGCCGCGCAACGAAAAATTCGCCCAGCTTCCCGACATCACACCTTTGCTCGGCATACCGCGCATCATTCTGGTGGCGGTCATCGTGATATTCGGTATCTACCCGTCTCTCATGTTCGACATGATCGACACGGCATCCATTCCTTTCGTCAACGGGTTACCCTGATGCAATGGCTTCTCTTCGGTCCTGAACTTTACTTCTTCATGGCGGTAGTCGTTTTTACGATTATGGCCATGCGGCCGACCTCCGGCTCCCGGCATGAATACTTTACGGCCCTTGTTTTGGCGGCCTTGGGCCTGGCGGTTTGCCTGGCCGGTGTCCGGTCGGACGGTTTGCTCTTCAGCGGGACCTATAGGGTGGACCTCTATTCTCAGGTTTTCAAGACCATACTGTCCATGGGGCTTTTTCTGGTTGTCTGTATCTGCACCAACCTTGGGGGCGTCAACCGGAAGTTTCATCCCGAGTTCTATCTGCTGCTCTTTACCTCCACCCTGGCCATGATGATGCTGGCCAGCGCGGTACATCTATTGACAATATATGTCGCCCTGGAACTCAGCAGCTATTCGCTCTACATTCTGGTGGCCCTGCAGCGCCGTCAGGAAACCGGACTCGAAGCGACCTTCAAGTACTTCCTGGTCGGCGTCTGCGCCTCGGCCATCATGCTCTTTGGATTGGCGGTCCTCTATGGATCTGTCAAGGCGGTCTACCTGAGCGAACTGGTCCAGGTGCTCCCCGGCGTGATCGACCGGCCGTTGGTCGTCATCGGTTTGCTGCTGAGCCTGGGTGGATTCTTCTTCAAACTGGCGGTGTTTCCATTTCATTTCTGGGCGCCGGATGTCTACCAGGGCGCTCCCAACCAGGTGGCGGCCTTTATTGCCTCGGCGTCAAAAGTGGCGGCCGTTGCAATCCTGATGCGGTTCGTCGCAGTGAGCAGCGGCGGCAGCGCCTACATCACGCATGCGCTGGTGGCGCTCGCCATTGTTTCCATGACCGTCGGCAACCTGGCGGCCGTCGCTCAGAAAGACTTCAACCGCCTGATGGCCTATTCGAGCATCGCCCATGCCGGTTACGTCCTCATTGGAATCCTGTGCATGGACGCGGCGGGTTATGCCGCGACCATTTTCTATGCGCTGTCACTGATGTTGATGAAATTCACCTGTTTTCTGGTGCTGGTCATGGTGGCCGGAAACGGCGGTAGTCTGCAGATCGATCAACTGGCCGGTCTGCACCGGCGTTCTCCGCTGCTGGCCATGGCCCTGATGCTGGCGCTGTTCGGTCTGGCCGGCATCCCCCCGACCATCGGTTTTACCGGTAAGCTGCTGGTCTTTATCGCCGCCATGCAGCAAGGCTACTTCACCCTCGTGCTGATCGCCATGATCAACGTGGTCATCTCGCTTTATTACTACATGCTGGTCATCAAGGCGGCTTACCTGCTCGAACCGCCAAACGATCTGCCGGCCCTGTCCGTCCCGCCGCCCGTCAAGCTTTTGACCGGCACACTGGTGACGGCGATGGTGGTGATCGGCGTCTTCCCCACCTACGTCATCGCGCTGGCGCGGGCGGCGGCCCGTTTCATCATCTAGTGCCCACCCATCACCCATCAATCATCCTTTCCCGTATCTTGACGTCATTCACGTCAAAGGCGCGTCTGGTCCGCGGAGTGAATTGTGCGGCATGCAATCGAAAACCGCCGCACCTTTCCTGCATGCCAGAGCGCTCAATTTTAATTGACACCTCTGGACGAATTATTTAATTTTCATGGCGGCACAAGGGAAGAGTTGTTCAACAACTTCAACGCCTTCACCGATGAGGAAGAGAGGGGTGGCAACAATCCTCTGTGAAGTCCTGACAACGCAGACAACATTGGCCTCGAAATTTATCGCGGCCTGGTCACTTGCCACTTGGCGAAACGGACCGCCGGTCCTGTGGTTGGCCGGCAGAGCCGGTAAAAATGATTCGGAGTCAGCCGATGAGACTGAAATTATTCTGGGTTTTGTTTTTATTCATTGCGTTGCCTTGGGTCAACGGTTGCGGCGAAATCGGACCGGGTACGGCCGAAAAATCACCGGGCCGGACCATTCGCGTCGAGACCGCAGTGGTAAATCCGACAACCCAGCCGGAAATCTATGAGGCGATGGGGACGGTTCTGGCCCAGACCACCAGTATCCTTTCCAGTAAACTGATGGGCACGGTGCTCGCCGTCCTGGTGGAGGAAGGGCAACCGGTCAAAGCGGGCCAACCTTTGGTGGTGCTCGACCAGCGGCAGGTGTCCGCTCAGTTGAAGCAGGCTGAAGCCGCCTTGTCCGAGGCCCGCAAAGCCGAGAAAGCCGCTGCTTCGGCTCAGGAATCGGCCCGCGCCGCCGCCGAATTGGCGCGTCTGAATTACGATCGCTATGTGCCGATGCTCAAGGAAGAGGCTGTAACGCCGCAGGAGTTTGATGCCGTCGCTGCCCACCATCGGCAAGCGCAAGCGGCACTGAGCCAGGCCGGTGCTATGGCGGCCGCCGCCCGCAGCCGGGTGCAGCAGGCCCGGGCGGCGGTTGCGGCCGCATCCGTCACCCACAAGGATGCCGTTATCAGTGCCGCCTACGATGGCGTTATGGTCGACAAGCTGGTGGAGGTCGGTGATCTGGCCGCTCCGGGAACACCTTTGGTGAAGATCGAACGTTCCGGCTACTTCCGGGTCGACCTGGAACTGCCGGAAAGCCACATCATGTCGATCCGTATCGGCGACACGGTCGCTGTGCGGGTGCCCGGCCTGATCGATCAGCCCTTGAACGGGATTGTGGCGACGATCCTTCCAGCGGCCGATACCAAGAGTCGCTCCTTTCTGGTCAAAGTGCGGTTGCCCGATGCGGCGAGCCTGAGATCCGGCGCGTTCGCGCGGGTTGCCGTTCCGATCGGCACCAGCCGCCTGATCCTGGTGCCGACCTCGGCTTTGGTTCATGAAGGCCAGTTGACCGGGATCTACACCGTTGATTCCGATCAAATCGCCCGGTTCCGCCTGATCCGTACCGGGAAGAGTTTGGGAAACACCATCGAGGTGCTCTCCGGTCTGCAGGAAGGCGCGCGATTCGTCGTCGCTCCACCTCCGGGTTTCAGTGACGGGGCCAAAGTGGAGGCCGATTCATGAGCCAGAAGGTCGGGCCGTCCGGCAAAATCGCCCAGTTCTTCATCGATTCAAAGCTCACGCCCGTCATCATCATTGCCGCTATCCTCCTGGGAGCCGCCGCGGTCATCGCCTTGCCCCGGGAGGAGGAACCGCAAATCATCGTTCCGATGATCGACATCTTCGTTCAGATGCCGGGAGCATCCTCCAAGGAGGTCGAACAGCGCGTTACCAGCCCGATGGAAAAGTTGTTGTGGGAGATCCCGGGGGTAGAATACGTTTACTCCACCTCCAGCCCGGGCATGGCGATGGTGGTGGTACGGTTTTTCGTGGGCGAGGACGAGGAAAGGTCGATCGTCCGGCTCCAGTCGAAGCTGATGGCCAACATGGACCGTATTCCCTGCTGCGTAACGCCGCCTCTGATCAAACCCCGCTACATCGACGACGTTCCGATTCTGGCCTTGACCTTCTGGGGCGACAGCGCCGATCATTATACGCTGCGACGGGTTGCCGCCGAAACAGAGAACCTGGTCAAACGGGAGAAGAACGTATCGATCACCACTCTTATCGGCGGCTACCGGCGCCAGGTCCGGGTCGAACTGGATCCGGTGCGTTTGTCCGCCTACGGCCTGTCCGGTCAACAGGTCATCGATCTCGTGCGTGCCGCCAATCAGGAGGCCGATGCCGGGAGCTTTCCGTCCGCGATGAAGGGCCAGATTCTGGTCCATGCCGGCCGTTTCTTGAAAAATGCCGAGGACGTCGGACGGGTGGTGGTCGGCGTGCACGAGGGCCGGCCGGTTTACTTGCGGGATGTCGCCGCTATAAGCGACGGTCCCGAAGAACCGGACCAATACGTGTTTTTCGGTGCGGGCCCGGCGGCGGCCGAAAAGGATATCCCGCCCGGAAGGACGGTCGAAGGGGTGCGGCCGGCCGTGACCCTGACCGTGGCCAAACGCAAAGGGACCAATGCGATCGATGTTGCCCAAAGGGTGATCGGCCGGGTTCAGGAAGCCCGCGGAACGGTCATTCCCGACGACATCCATTTTACCATCACCCGCAACTACGGGGAGACGGCAGAAGAAAAATCGAACGAGCTGCTGCTCCACATGCTGATCGCCATCGTGTCGGTAACCCTGCTCATCTGGTTTGCCCTCGGACACCGGGAATCCGGCGTGGTGGCCTTTGCCATTCCGGTGACCCTGGCATTGACCCTGGCCGTTTTCTATCTTTACGGTTATACCCTCAACCGCATCACGCTTTTCGCCTTGATTTTCTCCATTGGAATTTTGGTGGACGATGCCATCGTGGTGGTGGAGAATATCGCGCGGCACTACCGGCTCCCCGAGAACCAGGGACGATCAAAGTTCACGGTGGTCATCGAGGCGGTGGATGAAGTCGGCAACCCCACTATTTTGGCGACCATGACGGTCATCGCAGCCATTCTGCCCATGGCTTTTGTCGGGGGTCTCATGGGGCCGTACATGCGACCGATTCCGGTGGGCGCTTCGGCTGCAATGGTGTTTTCGCTGCTGGTGGCTTTTATCGTCACACCCTGGGCCTCGGTGCGTCTGATCCGGCGCGAGGAACACGCGTCGGAAGAAGCCGCAGGACACCATGAACGCGAGGACTGGGCCACCCGGCTCTACCGGCACGTCATGGACCCTCTGATCCACCGCCCGGTCTGGCGCTGGTCCTTTTTGATCGGGGTCGTGGTTCTGCTGCTTTTAGCCTGCGCCATGGTGGCGGTCGGCCTGGTGCGGGTCAAGATGCTTCCTTTCGACAACAAAAGCGAGTTCCAGGTCATTATCGACATGCCCCAGAGCGCCACACTGGAAGAGACCACCGCCGCCGCCCAGGAAATGGGAAATTACATCAAGACCGTCAACGAAGTTACGGATTACGAGATATATGCCGGCACCGCCGGGCCTTTCAACTTCAACGGCCTGGTACGGCACTACTACTTGCGGCAGGGGCCAAACGTGGCGGACATCCAGGTCAACCTGGTGGCCAAGGGAGACCGTAAACAGCAGAGCCATCAGATTGCCAAGAGGGTGCGGGCGCCGCTGAAAACCATTGCCGATCGTTACGACGCCAGGGTCAAGGTGGTCGAAGTGCCGCCGGGGCCGCCCGTTCTTTCGACTCTCGTGGCCGAGGTATACGGACCAAACTATAAGCGCCAACGCGAACTGGCCCTCAAGATCCGGCGGATTTTCGACGAAACCCCGGGAGTGGTAGACGTCGACTGGTTCATGGAAGGCGACCAGGTGCGCTACGTCTTGGTGGTTGACCAGGAAAAAGCGGCCCTGAACGGGATCCGGGTGGTTCAAATCAACCAAGCCCTGGAGTCCGCCCTCAAGGGCAAGGCCGCCGGGCTGATGCACATGCCGGAGGAAAAGGAAGACGTTCAGATCTATTTCCGGTCACCGCTGGCGGCGCGGGCCGGCATCGGGCGGCTGGAGAGCTTCAAGCTTCCCGGAGCCGACGGTCAACTGGTCCCGCTGTCGAGTCTGGTAACGCCTCGCGAAACCACTATCGACCGCAGCATCTATCACAAAAATCTGCTGCCGGTGGTTTACGTCATCGGAGATGTGGCCGGTGTGAAAGAGAGTCCGGTTTACGCCATTCTTGAGATGTATCAAAAAATAGACGCCATCGATTTGCCCGAAGGCTACCGGATCGCCCAATACAGCGCCGCCGTTCCTGAAAGCGACCGCAAGTTCGCCATGAAATGGGACGGAGAGTGGCACATCACCTACGAGGTATTTCGCGACCTGGGCATTGCCTTCGCAGTCGTGCTGGTGTTGATCTTCGTGCTGGTCGTGGGCTGGTTCCAGTCGTATTCCACACCGCTGGTCATCATGGTGGCCATACCGTTTTCGCTGATCGGTATTCTGCCGGCCCACTGGGCCTTGGGCGCCTTTTTCAGCGCCACATCCATGATCGGCTTTATCGCCGGGGCGGGCATCGTCGTGCGCAATTCCATTATCCTGGTCGACTTCATCGAACTGCGCTTGCAGCAGGGGGCGCCCCTCGACCAGGCCGTGATCGACGCCGGTGCGGTAAGGTTTCGTCCCATGATGCTCACCGCCGCCGCCGTGGTGGTCGGTGCCTCGGTGATCCTCTTCGACCCGATTTTCCAGGGGCTGGCGATCTCCCTGATGGCCGGCGAGGTGGCCTCCCTGCTGTTTTCCAGGATGACGGTGCCCGTCCTCTATTTTCTGGACAAACGCTGGGAGGCGGCGCACGCCCATCACCAACCCCAAGGGGAGGCGGTTGACTAGCGTATCGATCGGCGTTCAATTCGCTCTTCTGACTTATTACAGTGAAAAAAACCAAGATAAAATTCTCGAGTCTATGACGATGCCATACCATCAGACTGCCCGCCTTCCGAACCTTCGGCTAAGGGCCAGTGTCATCCGGGCTGTTCGGCAGTTTTTCGCTGAAAACGACTATCTCGAAGTGGAGACCCCGATCCGGATCCCTGCGCCGGCACCGGAGGCGTATATCGACGCCCAGCCGTCCGGCAGCTGGTTCCTTCAGACCTCACCCGAACTGTGCATGAAGCGGCTTCTGGCCGCCGGCTATTCCCGTATATTTCAGATCTGCAAATGCTTTCGAAGAAATGAGAAAGGTCGCCGGCACCTGCCGGAGCTGACCTTGTTGGAATGGTACACGGCCGGTGCTGATTATTCCGACATGATGACCCAGTGCGAAGCATTGTTAACCGAAGTGGCCCACAGTATGGGATATAGAGATGGGCTGTGCTACCAAGGTCGACGTATTGACCTGTCCCTACCCTGGCCGCGCATGACGGTTACGGAAGCCTTCGCGCGTCTGGCGGGCGTCTCCGTAGAACAGGCAATCGAAGAAGATCGGTTCGAGGAAGTGTTGGCGCTGGAAATCGAGCCGTGGCTTGGGGTCGAAAGACCGTTGTTTCTTTGCGACTATCCCGCTGCCTGCGGCGCTTTGGCCCGCCTGAAGCCTTCGAATCGACGGCTGGCCGAGCGCTTCGAGCTTTACATTGGTGGCTTGGAACTCTGCAATGCTTTTACGGAACTCAACGACGAGGACGAACAGCGCGTTCGATTCGACGTGGAAAGAGAATCACGACGCCGGGCCGGCCTGACGGTCTATCCAATGCCGGAAAGTTTTTTGGAAGCCCTGAAAGACATGCCGGATGCGGCTGGAAATGCGCTCGGTATCGACCGTCTGGTGATGCTCTTTGCCGATACGACAGAGATAGACGACGTGGTGGCCTTTACGCCGGAAGAGCTTTGATGTTAATCTATAGGGTCTGTTGGGGTGCGTTTCAGCCACCCTTTAACTCCTTGTGCCTGAAGCAGCCCACCAGATGATCGTTGACGATGCCGCCGGCCTGCAGAAATGAATAGCAGATGGTGGTGCCGACAAAGGAAAAGCCCTCACTTTTCAACGCCGCGCTGACGGTATCCGAAAGCACGGTGTGGGCGGGGATTTCTCCATGGCCTTTTCCGTCATCCGGGCAACCCTGACCGGATCGAAGCCGTGGAACACCTTCCGAAAGGCGGCGCGTTTGTGCAGAACCGTCCTCCATGAAAGGCCGGCCTGAAACGCATCGAGCACGATGTATTCAAACCAACGCTGATCCTCGTGAACGGGCACGCCCCATTCTTCATCGTGGTAACGCCCCATCAATTCATCGTTGCCCATCCAACCACACCGAGATCGATCGTCGAGATCCATCGGTTTATCCTTTCCTCCGGTGTCTTTTCTCCGGTATGAAACTCCCGCTATATTATGCCCAGCAGGTATCTTTTTCTCTCTTTCTCAGGAAACTTTTTGATGGCATAGCGCGGCATCGTGCACGGCATTCCTTTGTGGTGCGCTTGCAAAAATTCTTCTTCCACCGACAAATCGCGTTTTCCAACCTCCCTGAGCATCCAACCGACCGCTTCGTGAATCAGGTCTTCCTCTTATGGAGGAACACTAACGGTGTATGATATTTCACCCGACAATATGCAAAGCAAAATAAGGAATAA
>JARROL010000097.1:0-8585 GCA_037383965.1 Desulfobacterales bacterium
GAAACCATTTGTGCTATTGAGCACCATTAATAACTGCATCCGATTCCGTCAATAGACAATGCCGAGAGCTCGCTCAAAAAGAACGCCATATTCTAATATATACCTAAAATGACAGCCTAATGCTGGTTTTTCCGGTTTCTGCATATTTTTCAGCACGCTTTCACCCTGGCGATAAGGTCGGCGGTTGCTTCTGGTGATACATGCGTCGATGTTAAAAAAGAATAATGGTTGAACAGAAGAATGATTTTGAATTTTGTATCCGTATTTTTATTCATTGGCGTGTTGACATTCCATTTTAGGCTTGACGGATCGTTCCTTTTCTACAAGAAGAGGAATATATGAGTCCCGTATATTTTGATTACTACGATTCGCCCATTGGCCTGATCGAAATAGCCGGAACATCGACGGCCGTCATCGCTCTGAACTTCGTAGAAGAACAGTGCCGGGAAGTCGCTTCCCATTGGCTGGTCGCCGAAGCCGTTCGGCAGATCGATGAGTATTTCGATGGCAAACGCCGCGAATTCGAAATTGAAATGGCCCTTGAAGGTACCGATTTCCAGCAGCAGGTCTGGCGGCAACTGGGAACAGTGCCTTATGGTTGCGTTGCATCCTACCAGGATATTGCCAAAGGCGTGGGACGACCGACCGCCGTTAGAGCCGTCGGAGCAGCCAACGGCCGCAACCCGATCGCCATCATGGTGCCCTGTCACCGCATCATCGGTAAAAACGGCCATTTGGTCGGGTACGGCAGCGGATTGTGGCGCAAGGAATGGCTTCTCAAACACGAAGGATATCCGGTATCCGAGATCTGCCGCTAAAAACCCGGTTGCGGCGGTGCAAGCTAAAGCGGTTTTACAGGATTTTCCATTCGGGCAGCGGGCGAAAAACCACCTCACGGCCCAGATAAACGCCTTCACCCGGGGCCTCGTAAGCGACCAACATGAAGGAAAGGATGATCGCTTCCATGCAGTATCAACTCATTTTACAGTTCGATGGTCGTGATGTCGATGATTTCGAGGACTTGATACATCTGGAAGATACCCTTATTGTCCATCTGAATGAGCGTCATCTAGTGGAAGGCCATGATTTCGGTAACGATACGATGAATATATTTATCCGCACCGATTCGCCGGAATCCGCTTTCGATAAAATACGAGAGTTGCTGCACCACTCTCTGCTCGACAAAACAAAGGCCGCTTACCGTCGATTGGGCGAAAACGATTTCACCGTCATATGGCCTGAAAAATATGAAGGCCGCTTTGAACTATAATATGATCTGCCCCAAATGCCAGACCGCATTGAGGCTGCAAGACAATTATTGTCCGCACTGCGGTATCTATTTGCACGGCCGGAAGTCCCGCAGGATTCCTCTCACCGCGGTTCTCATCGGCCTTTTGATTCTGGGAGGTGCCGCTTTTTATCTGTACCGCATCCTTTCACCCCCCGTTTCCCGTGAAATCGCTTTTCAGATCGGCACCAACCCCCTTCCACCCGCCTCCGAAAACCGTGTTACTGCGCCGCCGGCCGGCCAGGGAGTTTATTCGGCGACGGGGGTGCTGCGAAAACTGCCGGTCGGGACGGTGACGATCCAGGACATTGCCGGTGGTCTTGTCGCACAAATTCCGGTGGCTATTGTCGGCAGGGGCTGGGTGGCATTGCCGGCAGAGGCTTGTCTCAGTGGATATTCTTGGCAGTACCACAGCGAAGGTGGCGACATCATAGAGATCGCCGGCGGTATCATCGGTGAAAATGACTCTGCAGGCATCTGGCAACTGCAGCCGGGCTATCTTGTGACCGGACCGCGGCTTTCGCCGTGGGATGCTTCAAAATCCCTGCAATGGGCCTCGATTGTGTCCGACAAAAGGAAGGTCTCCGTACAGCCGTTAGATGCCGTCGATGAGCGATACGTAACCAGGATCGTTCTGTCGGAAATACCGATCGAGCCGGGTGTTTTCATACAGGATGACCACATGGTGGGATGGACTTTCGGCGGTTCGACGGCCAACGGTTACCTGTGGCGCGGTCTCGACGGAGAAAATCTGGTATATGACATCAGTGTTTACGATTATTACCGGTTGACTTTCGAAAACACTCGTGAAGAACAAATTCTTCTGGCGTTGGCACAAGCGGATGCCGCCGCCGATCAACTGCGGGCTCTGGCCGGCGCTTTCCTTTCAAATCCGGTAGCCGGCGGCACAAAAGCCTTTCCGCATCTTCAGGCTGCAGCGGTCATTCCCAGGATGCAGGCCCTTATTGACCGTCTCCGGCAGAACGGTCAGGCCATCGAGGCGGCCGACGCTTTTGACGACCGGATCCTGGCTTCGTTAGGAGATGTGTCGCTCGCAATCGATGTGGCGGGGGTTACTCAGGAAGGCTACGGTTTCGGTGCCGCCGTCGACCTGATTGAAAACATACAGGCCGATCCGGCCGCGTTTGGTGGAACACGTCCGGCCGAACTGGACGATACGCTTAGACGAATGTATCAGCAGTGGCTGTCAGCATTGATTCGAAGCAGCGATTTTCAAACCGCGCGGCAGGTCTACGGACGTGCCGAAGCCGGCTTCCCGAGCGACCCGCGTATTCACCTAATGGGTGTTGAACTGGCATTGGCGCTTTCCGACTGGCCGACCGCCGAGAGACTGCTGTCCATGCAAGCCTATCCCGAAGACCTCAACAACCAGGTAAAAGTTTTAGAGAATGAGATTGCGACCCTGAAAAGCGAGGCGGGAAAGATCGTTATCCGTTTCGCACCCGGGTCCAAACAAATCCCGGTGACAGCCGTTTTGAGCAGCGACGTTGAGCAGAGTTTTGTGGTCGATACCGGTGCATCGATGGTCACCATACCCCGTTCAACCGCTCAGAAATTGGGCCTGATGAGCAGCCGGAGCACCATGCGGCGGCAAGTCAACACAGCCGGCGGCACCGTTCAGGCCGAGACGGTGGTGCTGCCGTCAATCGAACTGGACGGCTGGCAACTCGACAACGTCGAGGCCCTTGTCCTCGACCTGCCGAACCAACCGGGTGTGGGCCTTTTGGGATTAAATTACCTGCGCCGCTTCCGTATGGACCTAAACTCGGAGCGCGGCGTCTTGACGCTGGCGCCACGCTGAGTCAGCCTATGGTCTCGTCCACCCGTCCGATATGCGTTTGGACCGGCTGTCGATACATGCCTGTCCTCACGATTATGGATGTAAGGCTCAGCCAGTCGATTCCAGTTCCTTCGCGTAAACCGGGATCAACTTTCACGAGCGGCGTTTAATACCCCGCGGATATCCAGTTCGTGGAGACGGGCGTGCTCGTCCGCCCAGCGGATGAAGCGTTCGAGCCGACCTGTCCCGTGAAAAGGGTGCCGGCCGATACGATCGAAGTCTGAGTCCACCATGTCCGCAACTATCCCAATCGTTTCCCTTCGAACGGCTCCGAAGCGCTCGATCAGTTCATCCAGAGAAAGTCCGTCAAGCTTGGCCGGCTGTGTGCGGTTGAAACGCCCCAGGTCGAAGTCTTGGGGAGAGCCCGGGCCGCCGGCCAGCATATTGCGGAACAACCACTGCATCGACTTCTCGATGGTGATGAAGTGCGCCAGCACCTGCCGCACAGTCCAGTGTACGTCGTCGACGTAAACAGACCGGTCGAGATCAGCCGGCGGCAGGGTCTTAAAAAATGTGATGGTACGCGCCGCCCCTTCTTCGAGAGCCCGCGTCATATCGGTTCTTCTATCGACCATGTCGTTTTGCCTTGCCGGCGGCGCACGCTTACTGGAAGGAACCCGCCGCAAAGACGTTGTTGATCTAATTTGAGCGTTTGTCGGGGTTGCCACAGCGTGAAGCGCCGTTTCCGGTTTCCGCGGAACTAACTTGCAACAATACAGTTATGACTTGCATTTGTAAATAGTTTGTGGCTTTTATCTCCACGGGAAGGCGGCGCAGTCCTGAAATAGAAGCCATCCCGTCAGGGTCACGGTAAGAAATAATTCCACAAGATTGCGCCGGATTTGGGTTCGTCCACAAGGCACAGCCTGCGGCGCATATCGAGATACGTGGCGGAGGCTGTAACGCAGTGGACGGACCAGAAGACCAGCAAGATGTGGAATTATTTTTTGCTGGGATCCTTAGTAACCGGCCGGGGACCGGCCTGAAGCGGCCCAAAGGTTGCCAGCTGTAGAACGACCCGTCTGAACCTGAAAAAAGGAGGAAGGCATCCGATGCCAGAATTGGCGTACCTGAATGGGGAATTTCTACCGATCGACAAAGCGCTGGTCCCTATCGAGGACCGGGGGTATCAATTCGGCGACGCGGTCTACGAATTCATCGCCAGCTACGAGGGTCGGCTCTTTTGCCTCGAAGAGCACCTGGACCGTCTCGGCCGATCACTGAAGGGACTGTCTTTCCCACCGGTATCCCGTGAAACCATTCGAAAGGCGGTGCTGAAGCTGTTCGAAAAAGCCGAAATTCAACGCGCCGGCATCTACATTCAGATTTCGCGCGGCGCATCGCCCCGCAACCACGCATTTCCGGATAGTGTCACCCCTCAAATCGTGATGACCATTCGCGAAATCGAGGAAAAACCGCCCGAGTTGAGAAAAGACGGAGCCGCAGCGATCACCGTGGAGGATTTTCGTTGGGGCCGCTGCGATCTGAAAACAGTTCAGCTCCTGCCAAACGTTCTGGCCAAGCAGAAAGCACTGGCTGCCGGTGTCTTTGATGCCATATTCGTATCACCCGAAGGGGTGGTGCGCGAAGGCACCAGTTCCAATATCTGCATCGTCGCCGATGGCGTGGTGATAACGCATCCCCTGACACAGCAGATCCTGCCCGGTATCACACGGATGGTGGTGATCGATTTGTGCCGGGAGCTGAACATTCCGGTTTCGGAGCGCTTTTTCAAAACCGACTCACTTTACGGTTCCGAAGAGGCATTTTTAACCGGCACCGTCACGGAGGTGCTGCCGATTGTGACGATAGACGGGCACCGAATCGGCGACGGCCAGGTTGGACCGGTCACCACAAGACTCTTTGAAGCCCTGCGGCAGCGTTCCATTGCCTGACACCGCCATCCGGTCGACAGATGGTTTGCAAACGCCGAACGGGATGCATCGGCATCCAATATGGTGAGTCATTATTGCGCGAGTCTTTAATCCGGTCCGCAGGGTTCCTTGAGCACCATCGTCCGCCATAGACAAGCATAATAGTGGAAACTCGCCAGGATCAATGCGCCGCCGACGGCGATATAGACAATGGCAAGGTAGGTCTTCGGGATCTGAGAGTGACGCAGGACAAGACCCAGTCCAATCATCAAGCCGATGATCAGGTAGCTTCTCCAGGCCTGAAAGGCGAACAGGCAGCCTTTGTCCGGAAAACGACAGAGGCGATCGATGTTTTTTGTCGCAATTCCGGAAAAACTGAAGCGATAGGCAACAAGAGCCAGGAAAATGCCGGCCACACCGAAGGATATCGCCCGCGTGCCGTGCAGCAGACTCACCCACTTGTAACCCAATCGGCAAAGCCCCAGTCCCACCGTGGTCCACAACAAACCGGCCATGGTCATGAGACCGTATTTAGGCACAGCCGGTTTAAATCTTGCCAGTTCCATTGTAACGCCTCGAACGGATAGCACCGGGTAGGGCGTCGGCATACCCGATATTTTTCGTTAACGGACGGCAGGTTGCGCTCAACCTCTTGCAGCAACCCAGACGACAGGTGAATATAAAAGAATCCGGTTCCCAACTCCTTTCCGTTCCCTTGTGTGGATAATAACGATAGGAAGAGCGCCACGTCAAGCCGCATCATTCAGTGGTTACGATATTAACAGGTGACAAATGAAGAACACCCATCGACTGACATTGTCCTTCGAGAGCAAAATGACAGCCCTGCTGGCAGCTTTTACCTTTTTTTCAGGTTTTGCCGGTTGCGATAACTATGGCAAACTTCAGCGTGACCAATCTCTCACCAAGGCGTTCCAAAACAATCAGGTAGATGACGGGTATATTTATTACTATTTAGGTCGCGACAATATGCCGTATGCCATCGCGGGGATCGACCCTCGATACACCCTTAAGTCTAAATTCTGGCAACCGCTGGAACCACAGACCGAAAAGTTCAAAAAGATGATATATTGGATCTGGACGGATCACAATTACGAGCCATATGGCGCCTATGTAATGGGATCGGGTGGTGAAAAGGTAGGAATTTTTTATTCGAGCATCGATCGGGTGGTTATTAATTTCGACAAAACCCAAAAAACGGTTTCGCTCATTCCGGACACTCCCTATTTGCGGGACGGTCCCTGAGGGCCGATAGGCGCGTCCGTTCTGCTTTAAATGAGGTGCAAGGCTCTGTGTTACATTTGCCCTCGTTTCTGCTGCAGTTCTATCCCCCCCTGTTTTCATCATGCCCGATTTCGACATCTTCGAAATCGGGCATTTCATTTTCACGGTTTATGACAATGAGGTATGCATAGGCAACAATGAGACACACGACTAGCAAAATTATAATAAAAATAAATATAAAATTTAACATGTTAAATCTCCTTGTATAATTTGTTAGATGAAACCTTTTTCCGGGAGCCCGGGTTACGTGTTAGCCAGGTGTTTTGAAATCGTGTAAAGAAGTGATTCGTAGGGAAACGGTTTCTCGATCACTTCATCAATGCCGCATTTGAATACCTGCGACATAGGATCGACGTCACCGTATGCGGCCACCATGATTTTTATTGACTCAGGGCTATACTGATTGGCCATTTTCAAAAATTCAAAGCCATCGATTCCAGGAAGGCTAAAGTCGCTGATGATCACGTCGAAAGAGCCTTCCTTCAAATGGGACAGACCTCCGGCACCGGACCGATCACTGTGCAACAAACACCCTTCATCCAGCAGTGCCTTTGTTAACGCTTCTCGAATATGTCGATCGTTTTCTACCAGGAGGACTTTCAGACCGGCCATTTTTTGAAGGTTTATCATTTCAAATCTTTCTCAATTAAGGTCATGGAGGTTGAAACGCTTTGACACCGAATAATTCAAAGAATGTGCCACCTTTTAGATTTGACAGTTTATACAATAAATAAAGAATGTTATTGAATATCATCTAACCGCTGTCATACGGATCGTCACCGTATGTGAGTGTGATGACCCAATGTCGTTGTGAAAATTGCCACACGTAAAACGTTAAAGTGTCGCTTAAAGACGAATGAGATCGGATGCAGTTTCGAAGGTCGTGCCTTGATAGAGGCATCGGCATAGGGTCCGCCCCAAGACCCAGTAAGTGACTCAGAGAGTCAGCGGCTTTTCGCAACCGTTCATACGGGCTCCGGCGCATCATTACCATGCGCCGTGGCGGCTGAAAGGACCATGTGCGTTTAACTGGGAACCGTTAATCCAGCTTGGGCGGGAAACCGCTTATCCTAAATGGTCAGGTATTTTTGAGCAGGCCGAAAAATATCGGGGATTTACGGGGAATAACGTCAGTGTAGGTGACGGAGGAAAAAAACCTTTTTAATTTTGAAACGCTCAGTATAAATTTTCGACTCACTGGTCGAAGGGTCGCCGGCAAAAGAAGTGCAGATTGAACGGGTCGGCCGGGACCTCCAGAACCTGCACCTGCTCGAACCCGACCGCCTCGAGCATGGCGACCGCCTTCTGCCGGCCCCACATCATTCCCAGGCCGGTCCCGCCGTTGACCAACCCGACCGGCATGCAGTGCATCAGACTGACGGTGTACAAAAAGGTACCCATCGGGTGCTTCCGGTTGTCGAGAAGATGACTGCTCGCCGCAATGTCGATCATGGAAAACAATCCCCCGGGTTTCAGGATGCCATATATGCCCTTAAGGGCTTCCGACGGCCGGCTTTGGTCGTGAATAGCGTCAAATGCGGTAACGTAATCAAAAGATCTCGTCAGGTTGCCGGTCGCAGGCAAACCGGCGGCATCCAAGTTAAGAAAGATCAAATTTTTAAAGCCCTGCTGACGGGCCGATACTTTGGCCGCCTGAATCGCCTCAGCGCTGATATCGATACCGACAAACTCACTTCGTGGAAATGCTTCGGCCATGAGCATCAAGGCAATGCCCTCTGCACAGCCGATATCGCACACTCGAATCCCGGAGTTCAAATCTCGGATGAGTCGGCCTTCGTCGACCGTGGGTAGAAACCGGTCTACCAGCACCCTCCGGTGTTTGGCATCGGCCAATTGAGACATGAACGCTTGAAACTTTGGATAACGGCTGTAATCAACCCCTTTTCCGTCGTAAAAGCGCCGAACAACAGTTTCCATTACACTCGTGGTCAGCAGCGGGATTTCCTGTGTGTATACGCCCAGGTTCGAATTTCCGGCCCGCCGGGCGATCAGGTCGCCATGCGCCCCGGGAAGAAAAAAGAGGTCCTCACCGTTATCAGTTACGGTCAAGTCGACGATTTCTCCACAAACCATAACCCCCAACCATTCTTGCACATAACGGGGATCCAGTCCTGCTTTTTCGGCAATCGTCGCCAAAGGTTCGGGGGATTCGAATGTATCCAACACATCGAACAGCCCGGTTCGGTAACCGATGGCCATGGCGAGGTTCAACGCACCGAAGTTGAGAATGTCGGTCATT
>JARROL010000098.1:0-8577 GCA_037383965.1 Desulfobacterales bacterium
TGAGGTCGACGACGTTGACCACCCGGATTTTCAAGTGGGGCAGATGCTTTCGCATGATGGAGACGGCAGCGAGGGTCTCCAGCGTAGGCACATCCCCACAGCAGGCCATGACCACGTCGGGCGCAGCGCTTTGATCGTTGCTGGCCCAAGACCAGATGCCGATGCCCTCGGCGCAGTGCTTGACGGCGGCGTCCATGGTCAGCCACTGCGGCGCCGGGTGTTTGCCCGCGATCACGACATTGACGTAATGGCGGCTGCGCAGGCAGTGGTCTATGACCGACAGCAGGCAGTTGGCATCCGGCGGAAGGTAAACCCGCACGATCTCGGCCTTCTTGTTCACGACGTGGTCGATGAAGCCGGGGTCCTGGTGCGTGAAGCCGTTGTGATCCTGGCGCCAGACATGGGAGGCCAGCAGGTAGTTCAGCGAGGCGATCTTCCGCCGCCACGGCAGCTTCGACGTGACCTTCAGCCACTTGGCGTGCTGGTTGAACATCGAATCGACAATGTGGATAAACGCCTCGTAACAGTTGAACAGCCCATGCCGCCCGGTGAGCAGGTAACCCTCGAGCCATCCCTCGCATTGGTGCTCGCTGAGCATTTCCATCACGCGCCCGGTCGGCGCGAGAAATTCGTCGTTCGGCACGGTCGCGGCATCCCATTGGCGCCGGGTCACTTCAAAGAGGGCCTCCAGGCCGTTGGAGAGCGTCTCGTCAGGACCAAAGACCCTGAAATTCCGCTGTTCACTATTCAGCTTCGCCACATCGCGCAGGAAAGGCCCGAGCACATGGGTGTCGCCGATGCCGCGAACGCCCGGCGTAGGCACGGCTTCGCCGTAGTCGCGGAAATCCGGCATCCGAAGATCGCGGAGCAGCATGCCGCCGTTGGCGTGGGGATTCGCGCCCATGCGTCGTTCGCCCCTAGGCGCAAGTTCTGCCAGTTCCGGTTTCAGGCGGCCCTGCGCATCGAAGAGTTCCTCCGGCCGGTAGCTCCTGAGCCAGTCTTCCAGCAGCTTGAGGTGTTCGGGATGGGTGGCCGGGTCGGAGAGCGGCACCTGGTGAGCCCGGAAGGTGCCTTCAACCTGTAGACCATCGACACTCTTCGGCCCCGTCCATCCCTTGGGTGAATTGAGGACGATCATCGGCCATCGCGGACGCGTGAAGTTACCGTTGACGCGGGCGTCCTGCTGGATTTTTTTGATCTGCTCCAAAGCCGTGTCGAGCGTAGCGGCCATGGTCTCATGCATCGGTCCGGGCTCGTGACCTTCCACAAAGTAGGGTGTCCACCCGTACCCGCGGAGCAACTGGTCCAATTCCTCGCGGGTGATGCGGGCCAGGACGGTCGGGTTGGAAATCTTGTAGCCGTTTAAGTGCAGGATCGGCAGCACCGCGCCGTCGGTGGCCGGATTGAGAAACTTGTTGGAATGCCATGCTGTTGCCAGCGGTCCGGTTTCCGCCTCGCCGTCGCCGACGACGCAGGCGACGATCAGGTCGGGATTGTCGAACACCGCCCCGAAGGAATGGCTGAGGGAATAGCCCAGTTCTCCGCCCTCGTGCAGCGAACCGGGCGTCTCCGGCGACGCGTGGCTGGGAATGCCTCCGGGAAACGAAAACTGAATAAAGAGCTTCCGCAGTCCGGCCTCATCCTGGCTGATGTCGGGATAGATTTCGCTGTAAGTGCCTTCGAGATACGTGTTGCCGACGACGGCCGGGCCGCCGTGTCCGGGGCCGGAGACGTAAATCATGTTAAGGTCGTATTTTTTGATGGCCCGGTTCAAATGCACGTAAATGAAGTTCTGTCCGGGGGTCGTGCCCCAGTGTCCCAGCAGCATGTGCTTTATATCTGCGAGTGTCAGCGGCCGCTTCAGCAGCGGATTGTCGTAGAGATAAATCTGGCCCACCGACAGATAGTTGGCGGCACGCCAGTAGGCATCCATCTTGTGGAGCAGTTCCGGGGAAAGCGTTTTTGTCTTCATGGTTCAATTCTCCTTTCATCAGTCAAGGCCGAGAACGCGGCAAACCGTCTTGGCGATCATCCATTCCTCGTCCGTGGGAATGACGCGGACCGCAACCCGGCCGGCCACCGCGGAAATAAGCCCCTCATTCGCCGCGTTTCGCTTTTCTTCGAGTTCGATTCCAAAAAATCCCAGCCCATCGCAAATCCGGGAACGGACCGTGGGTGCTTTTTCTCCGATGCCACCGGCGAACACCAGCGTGTCCAGTCCGCCCAAGGCCGCAGCGAATGCGCCGATCCATTTCTTGACCTGGTAGCAAAACAGCGCAACCGCCTCAGCCGCCCGCACGTCCTGCGTTTCACGGTCGAGCAAATCACGCATGTCGGAACTGGTCTCTGACACGCCGAGCAGTCCGGACTGAAAATTGACCATCTCATTGAATCGTTTTGCATCGAAGCCCTCGGTGCGCGCCAGATACCAAAGCAGTCCCGGATCGAGATCGCCCGAGCGGGTGCTCATCGGCACCCCGGCTGCCGGCGTGAAACCCATGCTGGTGTCCACGGGTTTGCCGTCACGAACCGCCGCCAGGCTCGCGCCATTGCCGAGGTGGGCGAGAATAACCCGGCCTTGTGCCGCTTCCGATCCGGCCAGGCGGGCCAGTTCTTCCATTAGAAACGCATACGACAATCCGTGAAATCCGTACCGCCGAATCCCCTGCGCTTCGTAGCGGCGCGGGATCGGCAGCAACCGGGACACGCGCGGCAGGTCATGGTGAAAAGCCGTGTCGAAACACGCTACTTGGGGCAAATCGGGAAATCGGCGATGAAACGCCTCGGTCAACAGGATCTCCTCCGGCAGGTGCTCAGGATCGAACGGACTGAGCCGATGCAGCTCCTCAACCATTTCCTTGGTGATTAACTGCGGGTCACTGTATTTCGGCCCGCCATGCACCACGCGATGCCCCACTGCGGTCAATGCATCACGTTTGCTGCGTTCCTCGATCCAATCCATCAGAGCGCCCACCGCCTTTATGTGATCCGGTGCCGTTACTGACCGCGAAACGTTGTCCGCCGGGTTCAAGCCTTTCACCCGCAAGGTGGCCTCAGGCAGTCCAATCCGCTCAATCCCGCCCTCCAGAATCCGTCTGAGGGGGTCATCGGCCTCGAACAGCGCGAATTTGATGCTCGACGAACCGCCATTGATCGTCAGGATGCGTGGATTAGCCGGTTTCATGGATGAGCCTTCGTCATTGTCCATTTCATCATCGTCTTTTCCTCCGTCGATCGGATTATCGCCGCCAGAAGATTTGTGCGTCTTCCAGTGGGATCGCAGCGCCGCTGAAGTGTGGTATCACTCGTGCCGTATAGTCCGCAGATGGGCGGGCTGAAGACACAGCTGCGCTGTAAATGTAGATGCCGGACTCGCCGGCCGGTTGGCGAACACGCATCATCTCCTGCCGCACGGGAGAACTGCCCATGACGCCGTCGGCGTAAAGCTCCACCCGCACCGCTTTGGGATCGAGGTCATTGAGATAGACCTGAACTTCGTACACGTGCTGATTGCCTTTGGCCTGAACATTCACTTCGCCGAAGCGCAGCGTGGCCCAATGCTGCTCCAGTGCTTGGCGCCATTCAACCATCTGCCTGCCCAATGCGCCTTTATCGGCGGCGCGCTCACGGTAGGCCGAGGCGGCCGGGAGGTAGTGTTGTTCGATGTATTCGCGCACCGTGCGGTTGGCGGAAAAGCGCGGTGTCAGCCGCGCCATGCTTTCCCGCATCCGCTTGACCCATGCGGTGGGAATGCCGCTCTCGTCCCGGGTATAAAACTCCGGGATCACCTCCCGCTCGAGCAGGTCATAGAGCGCCTCGGCTTCGACCGCGTCCCAAGCCGGATCGTCGCCATGCTCCAGGCCGTCCCCCAACGCCCATCCCACTTCAGGCGTGTAGGCTTCCGCCCACCAGCCGTCCAATTCCGAGAGATTGATGCCGCCATTGACGAGCACCTTCATGCCGCTCGTTCCGCTCGCCTCCCAGGGTCGCCGAGGCGTGTTGATCCAGACGTCCACCCCCTGCACCAGGTGCTCCGTTAACAACATGTCGTAGTCGCTCAGAAAGACGATGTGGGGTCGTGTTTCCGGCCGCCGGATGAAATGCGTCCATTCCTGAATCAGGGCCAGGCCCGCCTGATCTGCCGGATGGGCCTTGCCGGCAAGGATGAGTTGCACCGGGCGCTCGGGATTAGTTAGAAGGCGAAGCAGTCGCTCCGGGTCGTGCAGCAGCAGGTTCGGCCTCTTGTAAGTCGCGAAGCGGCGCGCAAAGCCCAGGGTCAACGCGTTGGGATTAAACAGATGCTTCGCTTCGTCAATCGCATCGGACGACGCGCCGGAGGCGGTCAGTTGCATGGACAATCGCTCGCGGGCATATTCAACAAGCGACTTGCTTGCGGCGATTCGAAATTGCCAGAGCCTGGCGTCGGAGATGCGGCGAATGTCCTGGTCCAGGGTTTCCGTCGTCCCGAGCCATCGGTGTTTTCCGCAGGCGTCCGTCCAGAGATCGTCCGCTGCCGCCGAATCCCAGGTCGGCATGTGGACGCCGTTGGTCACATGCCCGACCGGGATTTCGTCCTGCGGCCAGTGCGGAAAAAGAGGCTCAAAAAGGTGCCGGCTCACATTCCCGTGCAAACGACTCACGCCATTGACCGCCCCGCTTCCGCGGATTGCCAGATAGGCCATGTTGAAACTCTCCGACGAGTCGTTCGGGTTCTTGCGGCCCAGTGCCAGCAAATCGTGGGGTGTTATGCCGAGCTTCTGCTCGGCATAGCCACCGAGGTATTGTTCGATGAGGGCCGGAGCGAAACGGTCAAACCCGGCGGCCACTGCCGTATGGGTGGTGAAGAGATTCCCGGCTCGAGTGACAGCCAGCGCGACTTCGAAGGGCTGCCCGGTCTCTTCCATGAAACTGCAGGCCCGTTCCAATACGGCAAAGGCCGCATGCCCTTCATTCAGATGGCAGACTTCCGGCTGGATGCCAAGCGCACCCAGCAGTCGCCATCCGCCGATCCCAAGGAGCAGTTCCTGTTTGAGACGCAGCTCCGGTCCGCCGCCATACAGCTCGCTGGTAATCCCTCGATGAGCGGGGAAGTTCGCTGCGTCATTGCTGTCCAGCAGGTAAAGCTTCGCCCGGCCGACCTGGACCTGCCAGGCGCGCAGCCAGACCGAGTAACCGGGTAGTGCAATCTCCAACCGCAACCACTCGCCGTTTGCTTCACGCAAAGGCGTGATCGGCAACTGTCCGGGATCGTTATACGGGAAAAGGGCCTGCTGTGCTCCGTCCTTGTCAATCATCTGGCGAAAATAGCCTTGCTGGTATAGCAGTCCCACGCCGATTACCGGCACACCCAGGTCGCTGGCGGCTTTAAGCTGATCGCCGGCGACATTGCCAAGCCCGCCCGAGTAGATGGGCAAAGCTTCGCTCAACATAAATTCCATGCTGAAATAAGCGGCGCAGTTCAGGGAACCCTGCGAATGATTCTCCTGAAACCAAGCGGGTGCCTCAACCGCTTGCCGCATGGTCTGCACCAAGCCGTCAACATTTTTGCGAAAAACAGGATCTGCCAACACGCGCTCGATCCGGTCGCGCGAGACCGTCTGAAGGACAACCCAGGGGTTATGCGTGATTTCCCATAGTTCGAGATCAAGCTGCCGCCACACCTTGTCGGTAGCATGATCCCACGACCAGCGCATATCCAGGGCCAGTTCGGCAAGGGAATCGAACCCCTCGATTTCCGTGGGCAGAAGGTTGTATATCGGGTGGCTGACACGTGTTTGTTTGCTCATGATTTCTCCTTCAGTTTTGGCTCGGACGGAATCCCCGGCTACTTCGGGGAAGCATAGAGACGCAAGAATTCCTCACAGCCGTGAATGATGATAACAAGGAAAAACGAAACACCGGGGCGTTCAAATGCCGGAGTATCAGCCTGATGCCGCCTCCGTCATGATTTTAACAATGGTGTCCTCCACCTCCTTTGCCACCGCTTCCAGTTGTGGTACGTCGAACATCGCCAGAAGAGTGGTTGGCTTCAATGTCGCCAGAACGGTTTTATCGCTCTCCTCATAAATGGAGATCCGGCATGGCAGCGCGGTGGAGAGGCTCATGTTTTCATCGAGCACCTTCTTCGCTTGTTGCGGCTGGCAGACCTCGAAAATCAGACATTCGCGGGCGAACTCCACCCCCTTCTTCGCCATGGTCTCCTTAAGGTTATGAACCTGCATGACGCCAAAGTGATTGGCCTGGACGGCGGCCTGCAAGGCAGCCGCAGTCTCACTCACGGATTTGTCAGTAGATAATTTTATCAGCATATTTCCCTCTTATGGTTCACAACGTTATGGATGTTTTTCATATTTTACATTTTCTCAGGCAATGAAGCTGCCATACCGGATCTGGACTCGGACAACATTTTTCTGAGCTCCTCTCCCTGTACACTTTCGTTTTTCGAAAGGAGATGGGCCAAATCATCAAGGACGGTTCGTCGCTCCGAGAGGATTTTACGCACGCGTTGATGCGCTTCTTCGATAAAGCGTGTGACCTCTTCGTCAATTTGAGCGGATTTGGCTTCACTGTAGTTTTTACCGGAAGAAAAATTGTCCGGGAGAAACATCGGCTGGCGCGGACGTTCATAGCTCACCAGTCCCAGGGAATCGCTCATGCCGTATTCCGCGACCATCGACCGCGCAATATCTGTAGCCCGCTGTAAGTCGTTTTGGGCCCCGGTTGAGATTTCTTTGAAAACCAGTTCCTCCGCTACCCTGCCGCCTAAAAGAACGGCCAACCGGTCCAGCAGCTCCGAGCGGGTCATTAAATAGCGGTCCTCGGTGGGTTGCTGCTGGGTATATCCGAGAGCCGCAATTCCCCGGGGAATAATGGAGATCTTGTGCACCGGATCGGCATGCTCAACAGATTCAGCCACAATCGCATGTCCGGACTCATGGAAGGCGACAATTTCTTTCTCCTGCGGATTCATCACCCGGTTCTTTTTCTGAAGACCCGCAACCACCCGGTCGATTGCCTCGTCGAAATCCGCCATCTCTACCATTTCTTTATTATTTCTGGCCGCCAGAAGAGCGGCTTCATTGATGATGTTGGCCAGATCGGCTCCAACAAAGCCCGGGGTACGACCTGCGATTTTGCGCAAATCGACTTCGGAGCCTAACAGCACATTTTTGGAATGAATTTTCAGGATGGCTTCCCGCCCGTTGATGTCCGGCCGGTCTACCAAGACCTGCCGGTCTAAACGCCCCGGACGCAGCAATGCCGGATCCAGAATTTCCGGCCGGTTGGTGGCGGCCATGATGATGACCCCTTTGTTTGTTTCGAATCCATCCATCTCCACCAGAAGCTGGTTGAGCGTCTGCTCTCGTTCGTCATGCCCCCCCATCACATTCATCCCCCTGGCTTTCCCTAACGCGTCCAGCTCATCGATGAAGATGATGCAGGGGGCCTGAGCCGAAGCCTGAGCGAAAAGATCGCGAACGCGGGCAGCTCCGACGCCGACGAACATCTCCACAAACTCGGACCCGCTGATGCTGAAGAAAGGCACTTTGGCTTCCCCGGCCACAGCTCTTGACAGGAGGGTTTTGCCGGTCCCCGGCGGGCCGACCAGAAGCACCCCTTTGGGTATTCTGCCCCCCAATTTCTGAAATTTCTCCGGAGTGCTCAGAAATTCAACCACTTCCTGGAGCTCTTCCTTAGCTTCATCGATGCCGGCTACATCAGCGAAAGAGACGTTGGTATCACTCTCCGCAAAAATCTTGGCTTTGCTCTTGCTAAAAGACATGACCCCCATCCCAGGCCCCATCTTTTTCATCGCGAAGCGCCAGATCAGGAAAAAAATGCCGATAGGGATAATCCAGGAGAGAATATTGCTCAAAAATTTATTCTCATAGTGTCCGGAATAACTGACCTTGTGATCATCCAGATCCTTCACCAAGTCGGAGTCATTCACCCGAACTGTTGTGAACTTCTGGGCCGAATCTCCTTTTAGCGTTCCGCTGATAGCCTCAGGGCCGATACTCAAGTTGGACACCTTGCCTTTGGCGATGTATTGTTTGAACTGGCTGTAAGGAATCGTTTCCACCTTGGCGGAAAAAAAGTATTGCTGCATGTAGCTGATTGCAAGAAAAACGATCAGGAAATACCAGATGCTGAAACGAGCCTTTGGAGGCAAGGCCTCCTTTTTCTTCTGGGGGCTCTTAATGCCGAAGAGAGAACGAAACTTATCTTTTAAATTTTCCATTGGCTCTTTTTCTCCGATTTTTGAAATGTGCCTTCTCTTTTATGTTGAACAAACTCGCTTTGCAGGTCGTTAATGCAGAATCTGCATTACCCCTCCGGCTGCGCTACGGAACCTGAGTAAAATACCGTGCACTTTTTGCCCTGAATGAATTTCCACGCATCCTCTATCGTATTCGATAAGGATCCGGTAATCGACTTAAAGACACTTTCCTTTTCGATCTGCGGGTTACGGAAGGGCCCGCGCACTTTCTCGCTGTAAACGGCGCACCCTCGTTTATCGAGGGCCGCTATGGTTACGTCTACAAACCGCTCGTTGATGAGGTTCAATCCCCCTTT
>JARROL010000099.1:0-7048 GCA_037383965.1 Desulfobacterales bacterium
CTGGTCCGGACGCTTTCCGAAGCGGCACCCCGCTCCTCTGGTCTTGAAATCGTACGCCTGATGAGCATGGAAACCACATCGCTGACGGCCATTGCCAACCGGACTCAAGATCACAGCCTGAGCGTTCGAACCATCTATTTGGGGTCGGCTCGCGAGGATGAGATCATTACCCGCAACCTGCGGTTTATAACGCCAATGAACATGTCGGATGTCCCCGGGCTGTTCAAGACGCACAAACTGCCGATCAACGTTGCGCTGATCCAGGTAAGCCCCCCGGATGATTTCGGCTGGATGAGCCTCGGCATCTCGGTGGATGTAACCCTGGCAGCGGCCGAATCCGCAGATTTGGTCATCGCCCAGGTCAACTCGAAAATGCCGCGGGTTCTGGGCCAGAGTTTCATCCACGTCAACGACGTGGACGTTATCGTGGAGCATGAGGAAGACCTGCTGGCCGTCGGACCCCGGCCCTCCTCGGAAACAGCAGCCCGCATCGGACAGCACATTGCCCGGCTCATCGACGATGGCTCCACCCTGCAGATCGGGCTGGATGCCGCATCCCAGGCAACCCTGCAGGCCCTCTCCAACAAGAACGACTTGGGAATCCATTCTCAATATCTGATCGACGACATCATGCACCTTTACGCAAAGGGCGTTATAACGAACCGCAGAAAGGGGTTCAACGAAGGCAAATTGGTCGCTTCGGCCGCCATCGGGTCCCGCAGCCTTTACGACTTCATAGACGACAATCCAGCGGTCGATTTTCGCCCGTCGGACTACGTCAACGACCCTTTTGTCATTTCACGCCACAACCGGATGGTGTCGATAAATGTCGCCAAAGCCATCGACCTCACCGGACAGGTGGCGGCCGAGGCCTCTGTCCAGACCTTTTATGCCGGTGTGTCTGGTATCGCCGATTTCGTTCGCGGGGCACGGCGGGCACCAAGCGGCAAATCGATCTTGATGCTCTTTTCGACCACGGAGGATGGAAAAACCAGCAACATCGTTCCGGCGCTCGGAAACACGGCGGTGGTGGTACCCCGCGGTGATGTTCACTATGTGGTGACAGAGTACGGTGTGGTCAACCTGTTCGGCAAGAGCTACCAGGAACGGGTTATGGCCATGATCGAAATTGCCCATCCGGATTTCAGGGAGGAACTCTTTGAACAGGCCAAGAAAGCCGGCATGATCGGATCCGAGCGTTCCCTTGGGGAGGCCGTTCGAGGGGTCTACCCGGTCCGCCTCGAAGAAACCATTGAAATCGAAGACGAAGAGGTCACCATCCGTCCCTCAAAACCCGTGGATGAGCGCCGTATTCAGGAGCATTACTACAACCTCGACAAGGAAGACATTTTTTCCCGTTTCTTCCACGAAAAAACCAGTTTTGCCCGCAAAGAGGTCGAAAGCAAGTCACAGATCGACTATGTAAAAGATCTGACACTGGTAGCGGTGGTCGGTGAGTTCGGTTTCGGTCGGGTGGTGGCCGTGGGCGAGAGCATGCTGCTGGTGGACAGCAACATGGCCGAGGTGGCTTTTTCGGCCAACAAAAAGTACCAGAACAAGGGCCTCAGCCGCCGTATTATAAGAAAGCTGGCGGATGCCGCGCGGGAAAACGGTATCGCCGGTCTTATCGCTTATACCGCCCCCCACAACCAAGCGATGATACGACTTTTTAAAACCCTGCCTTACAAAGTAAAAACCTCATACGACGGGGAGGGGGTCTATCTGAAATGCCGGTTCGACGAATTGGCTTAATCCGCGGACGATTTTATATTGGTTCCCCACGGCAGAGCGGCATGCCCGTGAGCGTGCCCTAAGGGTCCAAATCGCCTGACGAAATATTCCAATCGGTCACCTCACCGACACAAGAATCTCGTCCCGCCATTCGTTCAGCATGCCGATGTCGGCCGCCAGATCGAGCACCGTATAGCGGTTGCGAATCCAACGCGCGTAGGTGTAGGCGAACTGAAGCTCTTCACCGGTGATTCCGAGACCGTCGATATTGGTCACCGCACCGGCGGTCTGCAGGTGCTGTCGGGACAACGCGGGTGAAATCACTGCTGCAGAAACCGCTTTTCGAATCTTGTCCCACCGCGAAAGGATCAGCTGCCGTCGTGCCGCCAGGCCGTTTTGGTCGAGAAATTTCGCGCGTGCGTGCGGCATCACCGACGCAGCGATATCCCGGAATACGGATCGCAGTTCAGATTCCATTGCGGCTATGGTAAGAAATTCAGGTTTCACGTCTTTACGTCGGATCACCTCCGGCTCAAGCGACAATATTTTCTGGTAGATCGCCAGCGATATGAGGGTGGTCACTCCGGTCTGCTGACCGTGGAGTGCCGGTGTACGGCCCGTCCAATGCGCCGTCATGTCCCACAGGTGGCTGATGAGGTGTTCTCCTCCGGAAGCCGGTGAGCTGGACCCGGCCAATACCATGGCAATACCGGAACGCAAAAGAGCATCGATCAAAACCGAGAGGCCCTCTGGTTTATTGGATTTAATAATGCCTGCCTGCCGGATGCTCGTTGCGACGGCCTCCTCCGCTACCTCAACCGGTATGCTGCAGAAATATTCCCCCAACAACTAATTCGACATGATCCAGTCGGCCGTCGAGGCATTCTTGGAGAGCAGGTCGCCGAAGCCGGCCGCACTCATAATTTGGGGTGCCGTGGCAAGCCACGGTTCCGTAATCTTCACGCCATCGACGGCCAGGGCCGAAATCGCCGATGTATAACCGTTCATGCTGGCGGCCGTGGCCACTGTAATCAATGTTTTTCCGGTCGCAGTGGCGGCGGCTTTGCAGATGTCGTTGATCGTGCCGGACCCGACACCAATAAGACCGGCCGTCGTTTCCCTCTCGATCAGCGACACCAAATCAGCCACTGTCTGCTTGTCGGCATGGACCGCCTGGTTGTTTTGGTCGACGAAGTGCAGCGAAACTTTTCTTGCGGCCGATTCGAGAAGCCGCACCGCCTTCTCACCCGCCGCCGACCATGTGTTGCCGTCGGCCACCAGGATTAGCGGTCCGGGTGGCATCCAGCGGTCCACAAACTCCGGCAGGAGGTTCATGGCGCCGCGACGCAACGATACCTCTCTAGTCGGTACCCGGTGCGTTGTGCCGCAACGGCAGCCATGAATCTCGAGGCCGAGAAGCTCCTGCAGCGGTTTGCGGGAAAAGTCGTTACCTTGCATAGGGTTCGGCTCCCTTCGGGTAAACGGCGATTAGATTGAATTTGGATCGCATGAATTCCCCCCAGCGGCTTTTTCAAAAAAGAAAGGCCTGTCTTTCCGATTTTGCCAGGAGGAAATCGACTGGATAAAAAAGTGAGTGACTATGGGTATACTGGGCAGACGGGAAAATTGAAAGTCAAAAAATCGCGGCCGGAGCGCATCTTATTTCAATTGCTCTTCGTGCAAGTCCTTGAAAAGCTTCTTGAGAGTGTCGTAGTCGAAGGTAAACGTGTCCATCGGATTGATATCGAGTTCATCGTCGAGATCGATCCGACCGTCTTTAAGATAATCGTCGCAGCGACCTTCAGGGGTTGGCTTTTGTTTACAGCCTTTGTGGTGGTAGCAGCGGTCGCAGATCAATGGATATCCTCCTGTTTCTGGCGATTGAAGCCATTTATGTGATCCGACACGTGGCCTGAATAATGGATCAACCTATTACCAGCAATTTGTATGCCATTAACCGGAAATTATCTATTGTTATTGATTCCAATATATTGCATTGTATCGTATTTTGCCTCTCGCCCTTGATTGCCCAAAAATGTCCCCCAGAGCTGCCAATTTTCGGCAAGCATCCTGACGACCGGTTTTTGTCTGACAATCCGTCCGATTTGACATTGATGAATCCGGAGAACATGCTGGGGTGACGATATTCTAGACCGCTCCGAAGGCTCATGTCGTTTCCAGTGGAGTTTACCGGGCACCTGCCGTATCACCTTCGTCCGCGACGGCCGACGGCTGTAAGAGATTGTGGGCCACCAAAAAGCCGGTTAACCGTTGAGCTTCCGACGTCACCCTGAAGAATGTTCCTCGGTCTTCCGGCTGTCCTTGATTTTAGAGTAACCCGGAATCAGGGTCTTCGTACTGATGACGCCCGGTAGTTGCCGGACCTTCTCGTGAACGAATTGTGAGATGATCTCGGCATCCGAGCTGAGCAGGTCACGGCTCAGATAAATTTTAATCAGAATGTCGACATCACCGTGAACCGAGTGCACTTCCCGAACCTCTTCCAGTTCGTAAATCTTGTCGACGACTTTGAACTCTTTTTTTGCCTGTACGTTCATCAGAATAAATGCCGTGATTCCCCTTCGCATTTCCGGGTAATCGCAATCCTTCGCTTCCATCATTTTTTAACGCTTCGACCCGGCAAGGATTCCAATAGGCGGCCGCGCCGGATGATCGTGCAGAGAGGGCGAAAGATGGTTTTGTACCAATCCTGCGCTGCCGCCTCGAAAGAAAAACATTCGGACCGTTCGTTCTGCAGGTAGGCCCTGTGGTCTTCGATCTGTTTGAGAAGGTGATCAAATTGACCGACCTCGGTCAACTGAATATCCCCTTTGAGTTGCGTGCGGTCGAAAAAATCCGCCCGGTCGCGGAAAACAAGGTTCTGCAGGGTAGTGGGCGAAGGGATGAATTCGATGATGTCGGCCAAAATTTCGTCGTGGCCGAACTCTTTGGCCGCGGCTATTCGATGGTTTCCGTCCATTACGTAATATTCATCCTTGATCTGGTAAAGTCTAACCGGAGGCAGAGGACGACCTTCTCGCATGGCCTCTTTAATCCGCTGCAGCCGTTCCGAGGGGACATGCAGTTTCAATCTAAAACGGTCGTCGAGGTCCTGATAGCGCCCGACGCTGCCCACGATTCGGTCAATCGGCACGGTTCTAATACCCCGAACCCGGCTGTCAAAAGCGGCTTCTTTTTGCTGACGGTCGTTGAAACTACCGACCGTGTCCTGATTCGGCCGGTGTTTACCGATCCTATCCCGCAGTCGGGCGATCGTCGATTTCAAGCTGAAAATAGCCATAGGTATTAATGACCCGGGTTGATTCTATCAGTGAGAGCCGCTCGGAATCATGACCGAAATGGCAGTGTATGTGACCGTGAATAAAGTATCGTGGGCGCCATCGACGAATCAACCGGCGGAAGACGACAAATCCTTTGTGGCAGGGATCTTCGGCATCATGGACGAAACGTGGTGGGGCATGGGTTATGACAACGTCAACGCCTCCCCGTCGCCACAGCGTGGGCAGCATGCGAAAAACCATGAGTCGCATTTGACCTTCAGTGTATTGGTGGGGTCCGCCGTTGTACCAGTGCGAACCTCCCAGCCCCAGGATGTTAAGGCCTCTGAACCGAACCAGCCTGCCATGGAGATCCGTGCATCCCATGGGCCGTTTTTTATTATGACGGATATCGTGGTTGCCGCAAACGTAATAGAGTGGTACGCTGAAAAAATTGGTTAAAAAAGACAGGTACTCCGGCGGTAGATCGCCGCATGCCAGAATTAGATTGATTCCGGTATACCGACCGACATCGACTATGGGATACAGCGACGGCTCGATAACATCTGACACGGTCAGTATTTTCATGACGTTTACACTGTCTTCAACCCGGTTGACTTTCCTGCCAAGCGACGGGTTGCGGTTATGAACAGGTTTTTTTCTCAGGCTGCTGCATGCGGTCAAACTCCGACAACCGGCAAGGCGTGAAAAAGGGTAACCCGGAAGGGTTCAATATGCTGGTTGACTCAAAAAACGGGTAAGCATTCACACGGCACCGCATCTGCTGTGTTGTCGGGCACTTGAAGTACAAAAGTACGTCTGCGCGCCCGACTCCTTGCATCTGCGGCACCCTGTAAACGCTTACAGTTAGGTGGTTTTAAGCGCATCGGACTTTGCATCCCCGTGACCGGTCCTTAAAACGGTTTCGACTATATCGAACCGCTCCCTTTAAGTAAATATCTGCCTGCAATCAGAAAGTGCAATCCTTAGCCATCCTGTCTAGGGTCACGGTAAGAAATAAGTCCACAAGATTGCGCCGGATTTGGGTTCCTCTACCAGGCACATCCAGCGGCGCATATCGAGGTACGTGTCGGCGGATGTACCGCAGTAGACGATCCAAAAGACAATCAAGTGAAATTATTTCTTTCTGGGGCTCTTAACTCATCGGCGAATGAGGAACTGAAGGAATTATGCCGTCTGTAGATTTCTTGTGCAAAGACTGCGGTCACGCTTTTACCCGGCTGGCCTTTAAAGGAGATGATACCTCGGGGACGGTTTGTCCTTGCTGCGGCAGCGGCCGCATCAAGACACAACCGAAATCGGAGAGCCTGTTTGATGGAATCATCTCCAGCAGCAGCCTCTCAAAGGACGTCAACTGAACGCGCTGAGCCTGCCGCGGCGGTCGCCGCTGGAAAAGGTCGGTTTCGATCGATCATCAGCGATATTTCATCAGCGCGCCGCAACCAGGTGAAACTTTGACAGCATCGTCTCGAACACCTCGATATCATTATCAAAGTAATATCGCTGCGGAGCGGTGAAACGGAGGCTGTAGTAATTTTGGCCTTGGATGAAGCCATAATAAGCCGTTTTTAAGGTCAGCCCTTTCGGGTCACTGTAACTGAAGAGCAATCTGAAACCGTCATGATCGTCAATGACGGCCGGTGCATTTTCGATGACGGTAAAATTCGCCACCATCGGATCGGAAGACAAGTCGTCAATAATGATCTGCGCGGCTTCCTGGGGCAGCATGTCCGCATTTAGACGCTTGCGGGCATTAAGAAAAGGGCGCTCCAAGGGGCGCTCCTGGAACAGGACGTACTGAAGATAGGGACCGTCACGCGAAATCATCACGTATGCGCCGGCGTCAAATTTCATCCACCCGCTAGGAACCTCAACACGATAAGTTTTTGAGTGAATCCCACCGTCGACGGCTTTCCAGCCGGCGCAGCCTGCAATCATGACGATAATGGCCAATAGGATGAGTCTGTTTTTCATCTTCCAACTTTTGATGGATAAAAAAGTGGTCGCTCCGGCCGGCT
>JARROL010000099.1:7066-15612 GCA_037383965.1 Desulfobacterales bacterium
AACTGTATCTGCCGCTGATCTCGTAGATGAATCCGGTGGTGGTAGTTCCGGATATAGGTGTTTTCCTGCGCAGTGGGTGCCAGAAACACGCTGGTTTCGAGATACGCCTTCGCCTTTTGGGACTGCCCGGCTTTGTAATACATCAGTCCAAGGGCCCGATGCGGTTCGGGGTAGCCAGCGTCCAGGTCGATGGCGCGTTTGTAAAACGATTCGGCCCGGTCGGATTCGTATCTGTCGCGGCCCAGTTGACGATAGATTTCCCCCAGCAAATAATAGACCCGGGCGTCATCCGAATACGTCGCCAAAAACCTTTCCGAAGCCTGACGCGCCTGAGCGAAACGCCCGGCTTGAATGTCGAGTGAAATATTATCCAGGATCACATTTCGTAACATGAATCCAAACCGGTTTTCGCTGTTTAACCGAAACCCACGGGTTGGATCGATGGAACTCAGGAATTCGCTGCACTTTTCAATACGCGTCTGCAATCTGGGATGTGAGCCGAAAAATAGCGGCTCGTGATACTTCTCCCGCGCCATTTCCTCTGCAAGGTGTTCGAAGAGTCGCAGAGCCTCATAAGGGTTGTAACCTGCCCTTATCATGAGCTTCAACCCTTCGCGGTCGGCCTCGAGTTCGGCTTCATGACGATAACCGGACCAGGTGCATTCGACACTCTGCGCCGCCAGAGCAGACGGAGCCCTATCGTTGTAAGCCAAATCGCGCGCGGCAGGGCCGGGCTGGTGCTGGAGGCGCCGGATGCCGTTAACCGCATGATGGTTAATGTAATGGGCGATTTCGTGGGCCAATAAAGCCGCCAGTTGAGCCTCGTTTTCCAACCGAGCCAGAATACCGGTGTTGACATAGCATAAGCCGTCGGGGTAAGTGAAAGCGTTCAAATGAGGATCCTTGACCACCTTGACCATAAACCCGCCGTCATTCTCCGGCACGGTAGCAACCAGCCTCATCGCCACCTGATTCACATAAGCTTCCAGCTTTGAATCTCTGTAAAGGGCATCGCTTTGTTCAAGGCGCTTCTCATCCGCCCTGGCCGCCTCCATCAGTGCCTGGATATCATGTTTGCTCGGGTCTGGGCGAAATTGCTCATCGGCCTCAGCTGCAGTGCCGAGGCAGGTGAGGATCAGCCATAAGATAATTAGCCACTCGAACGCTTTCACAATCGACCCTCCGGAAAATTCATCAGGACTTTTTTCACGAGAAGGGTGGTTTTGTGCGGGTCCTCGATACTCGCAACTTCCCTGCTGCCATTGGCGCCATACCACAGAATGGTGCCGGTTGTGTCTGCCAGCCCGAGGCTGACGAAGCTGCGTGACTGCTGTAACGAGTGCCTGTAAAGAACGCGGACGAAAACAAATGCATCTGCACCGTTTTGCTGCAGAAGCGTTTTGAGCGGACCGACCGAATACTCGAACTGGGTTTGTTTAGCAGCGAAAACCTCGGGCCCGAAAGTATGAAGTTGGATCGACTTGTTGACCGCCCGGTATAAACTGAGGACTTCCTGTAATTCGGCTGTATGATAGGTCGGATCGACGGGATATGTCAGAACGCGAAAATCGCGGGCAGTCAGTTCAGTCATCAGCGCCTGTTGAACGGAAAGACCTGCCGCCTCGCTCCTATCGCTGCGCTGTTTAAGCCGGCCGTCGGGAAGTTCCTCGTACACAATGGCCTCTGGCGGTAACAGGCACAATGTTTTGATTGGTTGAATGCGGTGAGTGAACTCGGGATGGCACCGGTCAGTCGAAGTCGCGCAACCGATCAAGTAGAATAGAAGGACTCCTGCAACAAAAAATGGACAATAACGATAGCTTTTGAATCGGTTGTGGGATCCTCGGCCTTCCACTTAATCACCTGAACATGAATTTGGGAAAATTGAACCCGATCGAAAAGAGCAAAAAGCAGGCCAAAGTTATAAAAATAAATATTTCGTTTATTTTCAAGTCATTACATTGGCACCGCACTTATATTGGCTCATGAACGTCAAAATTCGTCATTTTTTTGCCAAAAATTGACCCAATTTGATGAGTATGACGCTGTAGTAGATTTGTAAGGAAAGGCATGCCGGACGATGTAGGCGATATGTCAGTAAGTCGTATATGAGCTTAAAATATTTCAAATAATTGCTCTTGACAAATTCACACAAGTTTATAAAGTTGCATATTGTTAAACTAAGTAATTATGGTTTTTTGGTGGTTGGATCGGCGAAAGATTAAAGTAATACAATTCAGATGGTGTAAACTGTAACGATGAGGAGGAGAGAGATGAAAAAGTTATTGATTCTTGGTATGTTGATGGCGTTTCTAGCGGGTTGTGGGCATATGGCCCAGGAGTCTGAATTCTATGACCACAGTGCGATGTATAAGGACTGGGAACATGCAAAATTCAGCATGTGGGGCTACAAGGAACCGACGGCACTTACTGCCCAGGAATCAACCGCTCAAGAGTGGTGGGGCATCCCAATTCCGTATGTGCCGGCCAAGTAGTAGACTAAATGATTCCGGCTATGTTGATATTGTCGTTGACGAAAGGGTAAAGCTTGAGTGCACCCTCCCATGTAAGGAGGAAATGCACATGTAATTAAGCTGAATATTGTCGGATGAGTATTAACTTTTCAGACGGTTGAGTGTATTGAAAGCCTCGTATGCGTTTCGCGTGCGGGGCTTTTTATTATAAAACCGAATTGCAACCGGTTCTTAATCCAGTGTATGCGGTGCAATCGGCATGGAAGGCCGTCATTAGGGATTAATAGTGCGTCATTAATCGGAAGACAGGTGCGGCTCAATGAGCACAGCCGCCATGCCCTCCATGACCGGCGCACGCCATCTTAAACGAGAATTCCGGCAGGTGATGGGTCCGGATCAGTTCCAAATTCTGGTTCAAGGTTCCCTCAACCGCGCGATAGACTTTTATGCCGGATGACAGAAGTTTCTGTAGTGCACCGCCGCCGATTCCACCCACCACAACGGCATCCACTTTTTTACCGCCCAGTGCCGCCAGCGGTTGACACTGACCGTGAAGGTGGTCGCGGTCCGCATTGACTATGGTTTCGACAGCCCCGGAGGCGTCATCGACAACCAGAAAATATGCGGCCGAGCCAAAGTGCCCGAAGACCGGACTCTCTAATCCGTGATCGAATTGAGTAGGAAAAGCGATTTTCATATAACTCTTTCCTCCTTTTTTATAGCAACCAAGCTGTATCGTCGTGCATCATAACGGTAGGTGGGGCGATGAGTTCGAAATTCTACCCAGCGATATGTCTCATATGGATCTACGCCAAAATGGCAGAGTTGTTTTCGCGATCAGAGTTGATGCTCGCGGCCAGAGTCGCCGATATAATCTGAGACCCGAGGCCCCGAATTAATGTTCGTAAAATAACGTCCATTTTTATAAAAAGTTTGCAATATTAAAGTGATAAACCAGCAATGTCAAGCCACGTTAAATTTTTCTATTGCAATTCTGCAATACATGATTAGGATAAAGGTCGAAAATCGATATCGGTTTCCGGGCTTACTTGGGTAGACCTTGGTTCCGCAGAACTTCCTTCCTCAAGCAAGCCGTATTTGCCCCGTTACATCAAATGAGGTGCATCTGCTACGCACCAAATAATGACCTTGGGACCGGATGCTCATTCCGTGTTTCTGTGGTGTAACCTTTTGACGGCAAGTATGGTGATTTAAAATGCTCAAAAGAACCTGCCGTGTGTGTGGAAAAGATTTTCACGTGCCCCCTAAACAGGCGACGCGTGCTTATTGTGAACGACTGGCCTGCCAGGATGAAAGACGACGTAAACAGCTGGCCCAGGAAAGACGAAAATACCGTTTGATCCAAAAGGGATTGAAGAAGATCAAATCCAGACAGAAGCCCGACGAGGGGCGCAAATGCCGTCGGTGCGGTGAGAACTGTTTCCCGAACTATTTCTATTGTCCGGAGTGTCACCACTATGTGTCCTGTAATGACTGGCGGGCAGAGGGTGACGAAGAAAGCTGCGCCTGTAGATGAACGGTTTTTTGATTTTGGACTCAGACCGGGTCAAGATCTGAATTTGTAATCGATGATGGCCCTGGCCATTTCCGTTGCGCGCGTACCGAGCTTTTCGCCGTGAACCGCGAGCACGCCGATGCAGATACCGTCGTTTCCGTTTGGAGCCAGTGCAAAAGCCGTGGCCCAGTCATACTTGAACTGGTCGGTAATATCATTGATGGTGCCGGTTTTAACGCCGATAACGAAGTCCTTGAAAATTTTTCGGCGACGCAACTTGCGAAATGTTTTACGCCCAGTGCCGTAAGAGGCGGCATCTTCCATCATCAGTTTTAAATCGGCGGCTGTTTTCTTATTGACGGGCGTATCGAGGGTATGCCGTTTAGCATGGTAGAGAACAGAGTTGGACGCATCTGTAACCGTCTCGATCAACCATGGCGCCATCATTTCACCTTGATTGACGATGGCACACGCCAGCAAAGCGGCATGCAAAGGAGAAACGCGTGTCCGTTTGTTGAAACCTGACGCAATTTCGGCCAATCCGTATTCATCTTCGGGGACCTCGGCTTCACTGACCTCGACCGGCAAATCGAACGGAATCGGACGATTGAAATAGAATTTTTCTGCATATTCAGTGATGACCTGCGGACCAAGAGCATAAATTCCGAGTTTGCCGAAGATCGAGTTGTTGGAAACGGCGAATGCTTTGCGGAACTGAGTTTCGGAGGCATAGCGCCCCTGCTGTTGTTTGAGTTGTTTTTTGTAAAGGGTGTGGCGGCGGCCGGTAAAGTAGAGCGTTTTCTCTGGCGTATAACCGGCCGCTTCCAAGGCGGCAGCGGCCGAAACAATCTTAAACAGGCTGGCAGCAGGGTATTCGGCCTTCAGGCAAATGTTGGTATCGGCGCCGTTTTTAGCATGCCCTGACATGACGAGTACCCGTCCATCATGGGGGTCCAAGACCACTACAGCCGCCTGCAGCGTCTTAGAGCGTTCGAGCATCTTGCTGACATAGGTCTGCAGCTTTGAATTCACGGTGGTTTTCAATTTATAATGGACACCTTTGTTTTCAAGGGCGATTACATCGATTAGGTCGAGACTACCGCCCGCAAAGGGAACGAGAAGCGCTGCAAGGTTTTTACGCGAAAAACCGTCCGATACGAGATTTTGTTTCTGCGTATTCTGCTGTTGAGGCGGCGGCGGAACCGGAACTGACCGGTTCAACCGGCTGCTCATCCAGGCTCCGGAAAAAATAACCGCCACCAAGCAGCCGATAACCCCGCCGACCAGGACAAGTTTTCTTCTAAAGAGTCTGATTCGGTCCTCTCGCTGAAGCCTCTCCTGGTAGGTCCTCCACCCGGGTCCTTGGGACACATTACGCCACATAGTCGGTTCCGCTCTTTGGTTTACGGCAACGATAGGAATGAACAGAAGTTGATTAATTAACATTTTCTGCACTTTTTTTCAAGCCGTTGTCACGGTCCCGGCCGCAATTATATGAAAGGCGGAAATCCAATCGGTCCAATAAACTCGCTATCCGGCCGGCAGCACGGAGCATCAATTTTCATGGCAGCGAATCCACAGGGAACCCAAAACGAATTTTTGAAAACCGAAGCGACTTGTGCTAAAGTTCCGGTCACAGTCGGGATATCAATCCCGAGCCCGGTCATCAAATTCTTCAACGACTATGGAGGGAGGTATCGCCCATGCGAAAATTGACTGTTGCTTTGATTCCTGCAAGTGTTGTCCTGGTGTTCCTGCTCGCGTGCTCCAAGCCGATTGTCAGTTCTGGGCCTTCGACATCCTACGAGTCTGAAGCCCAGCGAGCGGGTTCTGAAAGCACAGAGCAGCCGGGTGCCATTTCAGAAGAAAGCCTCGGGTCGACTGGTGCCAAATCGTCCCTTTCGCCCGAACAAGCGGCCGAAGCACGCAAGGCTTTCGAAAATGAAGACATTCATTTCGATTATGACAGCGCCTTGCTCACACCGCAAGCTCAGGAAATTTTGCGCGAAAAAGCCCGCTACATGAAAGAAAACCCCGGTACTAACGTGATCATCGAAGGCCACTGTGACGAACGCGGCACGAACGAATACAACCTGGCACTCGGGGAACAACGCGCGAAGATGACCCAGGAATTTCTGGTCGCCCTCGGCGTGTCCGCCTCACGGATCAAGACGGTCAGCTACGGTGAAGAGCGCCCCCTCGACCGGTCAAACACCGAGCAAGCTTGGGCGAAAAACCGGCGCGCCCACTTCGTCATCACGACCTGACAGGTGCGGTATTATGTGCCTGACTCAGATCGGTGAATTCATTTTTGTCCTGGCTAATGCGGTGCAACCGGGCAGACTGCTCCAATACGCCAATTTTAAACGACTAAACTTGCTGCGATTCCGTCGCTTCACCCGGCGGCATTTCGGGCACTTCACCATAAGTGCCGAGAATTTTCAGGTAGTCGGTCTTTTGCTTCAGCGCCTTTCGTACCGGTTTTAAGGCATCGGCGCCGAGATCCGCCTCGATATCCATGTAGAACATGTACCGCCACGGTTCTCCTTGAATGGGACGTGACTCGAGCTTGATCAGGTTGATGTGATTTTCGGCGAAAATCTTCAAGGTCTCGTAAAGTGCGCCGGGCTCGTTGCGTGTAGAACAGATGAGCGATGTCTTGTCAATTGGTCCCGTGTAAAGGGGGGACTTGCCGATGATGACAAAGCGGGTGTAATTGCGTGGATTGGTTTCGATGTTCTCCGCTATAAGTTTCAGTCCGTATTCTTCGGCGGCCACCAGGCTGGCAATGGCGGCATCCCCGGTATTCCTGCCGTCGGCCACGCGCTGCGCAGCCGCAGCGGTGTCGCTGACCGATACAAGCTCCCAGTCGTGCTGTTCAAGAAAGTGCCGACACTGACCGAATACCTGAGGATGAGACAATACGCGGCGTATGTCACTGATTTTAACATCAGGATGGGTCATCAGGTGATGCATGATGCGCAATTTAATCTCGCCGATGATGTTCAAATCGTAGTCATTCAAAATATCGTAGTTTTCATGGATACTTCCGCTGAGTGAGTTCTCCAGGGGAATCACACCAAAGTCGGCGGTACCGGATTTCACGGCCTCGAATACAGCCCTGAAAGAGGCCGCCGGCAGGGCCTCGACTTCACCGCCGAAATACTGCAGACAGGCCTTGTGGCTGAATGTACCGACGCGGCCCATGAAAGCCGCTCTTTGTCGGCTGCCGTTTGCGCGTCGGCTGCGCAAGGCCACGGCCCGGGCCTTGTCCAAATAACTGAAGTCGAGCTGCTTGCCGACCACCGGAGCAATAACGTAAAGGTCTCGCATCAGTTGACCGAACTGGAGGGGATAAAGACTTTGCGGACCGTCGGATAGCGCCTTGTCGGGTTCGTGATGGACCTCGATCATCAGCCCGTCGGCACCGGCGGCAATGGCGGCCCGGGCCATCGGACTGACTTTTTCACGGATGCCGGTGGCGTGACTCGGATCGATAATGATCGGTAGATGGGTTAAATTTCTCAAGACCGGAATGGCGGTCAGATCTAGAGTGTTGCGCGTATACGGTTCAAAGGTGCGGATACCACGCTCACACAGCATGACCTGAGGGTTACCCTCGGAGAGGATATACTCGGCCGACATAAGCCATTCTTCGATTGTGCCGGCCAGACCACGCTTCAGAAGAATCGGTTTGCCCATTCGACCGACGATCTTGAGCAGTTCGAAGTTCTGCATATTGCGAGCACCGATCTGGATCACATCAACGTATTTTTGCATGATCTCGGCCTGGGAGGGGGCAGTCATTTCGGTGACGACACACATGCCATAAGTTTCCCGAACTTCGGACAGGATCTTCAACCCCTCTTCTTCGAGACCCTGAAAAGAATAGGGAGAGGTTCGGGGCTTAAATGCCCCACCTCTGAACAAGATGGCACCGGCTTTCTTGACCAAATGGGCAATGGTCAACGCTTGTTCACGACTTTCGATGGCACATGGGCCGGCAATGACCGTGATGCGGTCACCACCGACCAGCACGTTTCCGACCCTGACCAGCGTATCCTGCGGGTGCATTTGGCGGCTGACGAGTTTGTATGGCGTACTGACCGGCACCGTCCGGGCAACCCCGGGCAAACGGCTAAAAAAATCAGTTTCGCGAATCGCCCGGTTCATAATGCCGATGCGCTGAACGTCGGTGTCCGGAAGTTCCCGAAAGTCGCAGCGCTGATCCTGCAGAGCCGCCACCAACGCGGACTTTTCAGCGGCTGTGATATTTGGCGTCAGTTCGAGTATCATTCCTCATTTTTCCTTTCACTGAAGAATAATTTCCACATCCCTCGTTCTACCGTGACGCAATCGCAACCACCTGCCGGAAGGCCTCCAGGCCGACACGATCGATCATTTTTCCGAGACGCTCCCCTTTTTTAGCGTTCTCGCGGTAGTAACCGACCACCTTGTCAATTGCAGCCAGTGCCCCGTCGTCGTCGAGACCAGCGGCGCACTCCTGTGCAATTCGAGGGTTTGCGCCCACGTTGCCCCCGATAACCAGAGTCCAG
>JARROL010000100.1:0-14464 GCA_037383965.1 Desulfobacterales bacterium
TCCGAAGAGAAGTGCGTTAACAAGGACAAGTACACCAACCAGGCAGCACAGCAGGGGCCCGTGCAATCTGACGGCCCGTACCGGACCGGCTCCGACCTGGTGGTGGCCGAAGCCGGACGGAACGGCTTTATCATTGCTGACAATCAGAGCGGATTTTTTCGGATTTTTGCTGTTCGACATGACGCCCTCCCAAAAGGCTGTTCATTGATTATCCCGGGGTATACCAGATCGGCGATGTGTAGGCCCGTTCCTGGGTTATCATGGGCACCTCAGGTGGCATGGTGATTCCATACCGCATCGCATCGTAAGCGGTCCAGCGCGGGGTTGGGATTTCGATCACCCGCGCATAGTAGAAGGCACGCAGCGATGGATCGAAATCCGGGTCTTTCCAGACGGTGATCAGTTCGGGCGCACCGATCGTGTTGGACCATGTAGCGTTGGCGACGTCCACCGTGTTGCCCACCGGCGGCAGCTTTCCGTTTGAATCCGGCTGACGATCGCCTCCCCAAACAACGTCGTATACTTTCTCCTGGCGCTTACCGCCGGCATCCAACCACCCCTTGACGATCTGGATGCGATCGAGGTTGCCGCTCAGTGGATCTTTGAGTGCCGCTACGAGGAAGGTCGGAGAGTTGCCATCGGAAGCCGGCGGCAAGTCGCCGCCCATGGGCACACCCTTCGTGTAACCGGCGAAAGCCGGGAGCCGGCTCTGCGCATCCTTGTCAGTGAAATCCCAGCCCCCGAAAAAACGCACGATCATTCGCGGTCCGGTGGTTGCATACGTCTCCTTGCGCATCATCGCATCGAAGATCGCGGCACGGGTGTTCTCTTTGGCCCACACCGCCGCGTAGCCGGATGCCACCATGGACCAGCCCTCGTATTTCTTGTCTCCGACCTGGGCCATGGGATGCTCCCAACGTTTCGGGCCCGGCTCCACACCCGAATGCTTGCCGAAAAAGTTGTCCTCACCGGCCGTGGTGAGCGCCGTATGGCTGTCCGTGGAACCGATCATCCCGAATTTGTAAGGGTTAACGCCGAGCTTTTTTTCGAGTTCCAAACCGATTTTCAAAGCGCTGCGGGCATACTCGTACTGGAGCATATCCGGCTTCTTGGCAACACTGAGATCCAGGTTGCCCTGGTCCCATGTTTCATAGTCGGCGAACTCGTCGTTTGCAGACAGGAACAGATGGGCTTCGCCGTCGCCTTTGATTTGGGTGACCTCGTAGAGCGGCTCCCACTTGGCCCGGGTTTTGGCGTATTCCAGATCCACCGGCTTGCCGGTAAACGACTCGACGACGGGAAACATGATCCCGTTGCTCAGGTTTCCGTTATGGGCAATGGCAAGCACCCGGCCGCCGGTTTTATCCTGATAGCCGTGCAGCCACTTCCACAGATCACGTGGGTTGTCGCTTCCCAATGGTTTGAGAGTGGTGTACGGTTCCATGCGCCCGGCCCTGTCGGCGCCGTCACGGAATATCACCACCCGGTGAAGGTTGTTGCCCCCGGTGTTGGAGGTCCACTCGTAACCGATAAAGGCGGTAAAGCGGCCCGGTTCGTTGTACTTCTCTGCCGCTGCTATGGTTTCTTCCCAAGCGGAACGATAGGCCGGGCTGCCGGGAAGCGACTCGAGCTTCTCCGGGAAGGTGCCCTGTGAGAAGGCGACAATGATTTCAACAGCGGCTTTGACACCCTCCTGCCCTCCTGCCCGCACCATCTCGTACCACTTCTTGCCGGTCGGATCGGCCAGCATCTCCGGATCTCCGGCATACAGACGCGGAAAGAACCCCATGTTATCGGAGTGATCGGCTACCACGAGAAAGTCGAGCGGTCGGCCGAGCTTCACTCTTTGACCTGTCGAGGAGGTAAGTTCTTCGCCGCGTGCAAAACGATACGCGTCTTCGGGTACAAGCCGCGCACCGAAGGCGCCGGCGTCCATCGACATGCCGGTATGCTGGTGGGTGTCACCCCAGAAAACCTGGGTCGGGAAGTTGCGCCCGGCATACGGCGAGTAGTACTTCTGCCCGGGGAATGCGGATACGGCATCCGGGGTCGGCGCCGGCAAACCCACGGTGTCCCCGGCAAATACAGGCCAAGTGAAGCCGAAAATTGTTAGAGCGCACAGAACCAGAATTGCCTTATGCCTTCGCAGTGTGTACCGCATGTGTACTTGCATGATTTAGCTCCTTTATCGATACTTACTGGATAACTGCCTAAGATATGCGTAGATATACTGGTTACTTAGAAAATCGCTGATAGGACTGGGTGTGGCGTTGCCGCTTTCGCCCTTCAGGTTGTGGTAGCCGCAGGTGTAGACGTCCTGGACCTGGACGTTCATGAGTGAAGCCGTCGGGTCATTGGCGGCCTGATCGAGGGCCTGGTCGCCCTGAGCCGGTTCTTCGGCAAAAGCTGGCGAAAAAACCATCATCAGGCATAAGAGACCTATCCATACAAAAAATTGAAGGCCCTCATCGGTAAATCCTTTGTCCTCACGTCTGTTACGCCCATTCAGCGGCTCTTCAAGATTCGCCCCTTCCTAATTTTCCCGGTCCGCAAAGCCGTTCGAATCTTGTCTTTACGGGAACCGATCAACCGGCAACTCAATGACCTCAGCGCTGCCTTCGCCGCGTCAAGCGTTGCGCGTTGGCCGTCGCCTTGCGATGCAGCGGACTCAGCACCTTCCGGCCTGAGCGCCAGGGGTTGAATGCACCCGACCAAGCGCTAAAAGCCGCACGCTGCCATTCCGCCGTAACCTCCATGGCTGCCGCCACCTTTTCGACAACCATCCGATTTCCTTCTGTTTTCAAGCGCCGGTCCGGATAAGGCCATTTGACCGCCCAGTTCCAATTGCGCAGCATGATCGTCGTGACAGCCGCCGTGCCGAGCTCGACCGCCATTAGGCCCAAACGCCAGACATCTGCGACGGTATTTTTTGTGGCTGAAACATTGACCGCGATTTCTGATAAATATCTCATCGAACGATTCAACCTCCAAGAGTGTATATGGAATAGATTAGCAACCCGAAAAAGCCTGGCTTGATTGAGCAGCGATCCTTACGGGGACCCATGCGAAATCCAATCGATGCATCCTTTCGCAATATCCTTAATACCGCCGGCTTAAAGAAAAGCACCTGCTTCAGCGTGGAGGGTTGACGAGGACGTAAGAGGTCGACAAACCGGAGTCTTGAGACGGGTACCTCAAAGAATAATGGATTTTCTTAATCGTCATTGCCGATAAGAGGAAAAATCCCCCCACGAGAATCAATGCCACTGAATCATGATAAAGAAATCCTCCTCCCGGACTAGGCGGCAATGCATGAATCAGTTTTATAATGCCTACTAAAGTAGCAAGCCAGCAAACGAAAGCGATTGCAAATTTACCCCACATCTTAAAATCCTCCTAAATATTTTGATATGAATTACAATAATACATAATAAAACGCTGTCTATTGTCCTTTGGAAGAACTTGGCAGGAGGGTTTTTGACTTCATCACTTTGGCATACGTCTTTCAAAAAATCACGCCCTGTCCATCTATGAATGCCTAGTCTGTTTTTCTCAACTCCATCACCACTCCGTTGTCACCCGTTAACATCAACCGGCCTGCGTCTATCGAATATTGGAATGACTTGTTCGTAATGGCGGATAAAAATTCCTGCTCGAACGCCATATTCGGACACGCCATTCTCGTGGTGGCCAATTGACCGATGGTGATTTTGTTGCCCCTGGTCTCGAATTTCCCGCTGATCTGGTTGCAGCCGGTGCTGCCGACAACCCGGTTTTCGTTGAGGTGAAACTCGAGGACCGGGAGTCCTTTTCGAAAATCTTGTGCCTCTAATTTCCGATCGCCGAAAAGCGTCAGCACCCAGATATCGTTGAGCCGGCTGTCCATGACGTACCGTCCGCACCCCTCAAAACTGGTGTAATCATTATCCGAAGAGCGTTTGACGTCAACTCGTGCTTTAAATGGAAAGTGTTCCCCTGACATCGCATCGGCGCACTCTCCTCTCAAAACCGTCACGATCAAGGTTCCTGCTTCGGTCTGGGCGAAGTACCGCGTCACATCGGCATCCTGGGCCTTGTCCTCTCTGCCCGGCGGCGTATTCATTTCCGGCAGGTCCGTCAGCGACGTGAACCACATCCCCTTTTCGAAGTCGATGTCAATGGACCACGACGGCTCGTTACCGAATGCATAAAAGTCGATTCCCTGATCCAGCTTCTTACGCATAAGCATCAATGTTTCGTTCGTCAGCATGGCACCACTGGGTCCTGATTTGCGTGTTAAAACATACCGTTGGCTCAGACCGTCAAAAAATGGGCTTTCCGCACTTGAAGTTGCTCTACTTCCTGACAAGGGAAGGATAACCGCAAGAAACAAAATTCCAAACAGCAAGGTATGTCTGAGTCGTTTCATTACATTTCTCAACATTCGATGACCCTAATGCGGACAAGGGAGCCTACCGGCAATCACGCCGGAGGGCGGTGCTTCGTTATCCAGCGCACGTAAGGGATCGAGACTACCGCCGAAGCCAGGAGATAGGCAACCACCAGTGCCAAAGCGTGCTGTCCCCGCGCATTGGCCGCTATGAGCAACGCAAGGCCGATGTGTCGCGATGCACAGGCGATCGCAAGGGAGATACGATCTGAATGATTCGGACCACCGAGCAGATGACCGACCACGATGGCGGATAGCGTGAATGCGGCAAACGCAATCAGCGACGGTAGTCCGACCTCGAGGACCAGCCGGAAGCCGACTGCCAAAGCCGCAAGGGCACACAGGGCCATCACGGCGCTCGCGATTTTCAGCAACGGATCGCCGAACCGGTCGGCCAGGGCGGGCACCGCCAGACGGAACAGCATACCGACTCCAAGCGGCAGCAGGAACGTCTTCAGAATAATACGAGCGACTTGTGAAGGGGTCACGGCCGAGGTGTCGAAAGAGATGATCTCGGCCAGGAAGTGCAGTGATGCGGGCACGGTGACGATCGCAAGGAGCGAGGTCGTTACGATCAGGCTGAAAACATAAGAAGGATCTCCACCGAATTTGATCAGCTTTTTCGGCAGCAGGGGAGCCCCGGCGCAAATGGCCAGAACCACCAGCGCCAACTCGGTTCTCGGCGGCAGGTCGAAGGTCTGCGCCATCAAGACGGCCACCGCCGGCATGACAATGTACATTGCGATGATCGATTTCAGCAGAAGTACCGGTCGTCGCCAGAGGTAGACGATGTCCTCTGTGATGGCCGTCATTCCGATGGCAAAGATGAGTGCCGCGATGGAGGCTTTGAGCAGTATCAGTAACATTGCGTTAGTGTTTTATAAAGAAGTAGTCGGTTTTGTTAGAACTGAACGACACTGCATGCAACAGTTTTGCGACACCAAATACAGTGGCAAACCAGAATACCAATACTATAGCTGAGTTTCCCCACAGATTAAGACTCCCTAAAACAGCTTCAATTCGGTTACGATGTAACAATCATCATTTCATAGTGCTTTCAAAGCCACTCCCGGTGATCGAACGGGTTTTTCTATGACCTGATCCTGGGACACGACGTCGGGTGACCATCTGCGCATTCCGGTGCCATAATCGGCAGGTCGAGACAGAAGGTCGCTCCGCCGTCTTCATTGACGGCGGCCCGAATCGTTCCCCCGTGCGCCTCGACGATCGAACGGCTGATGGAGAGCCCCAGGCCCATCCCTCGGGATTTGGTGGTGAAAAAGGGATCGAACAGTCGTCCGGTGGTTTCGGCATCGATCCCCACACCGGTGTCCGATACCGAAAGCGTTGCACCGCCCGCAGTCTCACCCACGGTTCTGACCGTTATCCGGTGCGGCTTAGTGGCTTCGCAGTCCATGGCATCCAGCGCGTTGACGAGCAGATTGATCACCACCTGCTGCAACTGCACCTTGTCCCCCCACACCTGCGGCAGACCGGCATGCAGATTCAATAGAATACGGGCGCCTCGCGCCGCCGCATCGCCCTGGACCACCCTGATCGCGTCTTGGGCCACGCTGTTGAGGTCTACCGGCGCATGAACCGAGTGGTCTTTTTTTACCAGGGTGCGAATGCGCTGGATCACCTCGCTGGCCCGCTTCTGGTCCGACACGATGTCGCCGAGGGCTTCACGGACCTCTTCGAGGTCGGGCTCCGACTCGTTCAGCAGGCGCATAACCGCCTCGGCGTTCGCGGCAATAGCCGCCAACGGCTGGTTGACCTCATGGGCGATGTTATGGCCGAGTTCTCCTATCGTTGCAACCCGTGTCACGTGTGCCAGGTCTCGCCGCAGCCGCGCCGCCTCCTCTTCGGACTTTTTCCGTTTGGAAACGTCCTGAACGATCCCCTTCGCGTCTATCAGAAGGCCCTTCGGGTCGAATTCGACCTCGACCCTCGACCGTATCCACTTCGTTTTGCCGTCGACGATAACGCGGTACTCGATGTCGAATGGAACCCCCTTCAGGGCGGCCTGCCACATCGCGTCCACGTATTCGCGGTCATCCGGATGGACGATCTGCAAAAAGGTCCTGTAACTGAGTTTCGACTCGGCCGGCACGCCGAAAACCTCTTTCGTCCCGGTGGCCCATGTCAACGCATCGTTTGGAATGTCGAAAATGAACCCTCCGATGCGTGCGACCTCCTGGGCACTCTTGAGATTCGCTTCGCTGCGGGAGAGAGCCGCCTCCGCATACTTGCTTCTCTTTAGCGCTTTAAATAGAAAGAGAGATAATAAGAAAAGGACAACGACCAAACTCACCCCTGCCAGGATATGCCATCGGTATTGCGCGAATATGTCCGGCGGACGATTGAGGATAATGGCGCCCTCAGGAAGTTTGCTTTCAGTAATTTCCCAACGCTGTAAGGCGTTCCAATCGTAAACATAGCGCATTGGGGAAAGCGCCCTCATGATTTTGCCTTCGCTGAGTGAAAGGATTGTCTGCCCCAGATTGAATCCGATCTTTTCAAAACTCAATAAATAACCGCCCACAATGCCGCTGCCCATTAGGCTTTCATAATAGCTGTAAATAGGCACGGCAGATCGGGATGCGAGTTGATTCACCACTGCGTAAGGCGTCATACTCGTGCCTTCCCCGTCGGAAAACATGAGCAAATAAAACGCCACCGCATCCTTTCTCGAGAGACCTTCCAGCTTTTTAGCAACCTGCTCGAGCGTTTGGTCGACCAGGTATTCAACCTCTAATGTCGATGCGTCACCGGTTAACGAATTCTTAAAAAGCCTTAATCGGTTTTGTGCCTCGGAGTCCGTCGTTGTGCCGATAGCGTAAATTTTCTTCGGGTGCTCCAGCCTCAAAACTTCTTGAAGGGCCGCCTGATAATCATTTTCAATGCCTATAATTGATTCTTTTTCGGATGGCTTCCTCCCCCTAAATAGTTCCGTCCCCGCCGGTTCGACATATACGCGATGGGCATTCGCGAATAGCGCGTTATTACGCGATAAAAAATTCGAGGCAATGGTACCCCATACCACCACAAAATCAAAATCAATGCCCTGATATTTTTCCTCTAAATACTTGGCAAATATTCCCTTGACCCTTTCTTCGCTCAAACGGGGACTATCCATAAATTCAAAAAAGAGGTTATGCCGGCCCTTGTTAAATCCAAGTGCCTCATCCAAACCTGATTCAAAAAAGGCTTGGGCTGGAATATTTTTTGTAAATGAAGAAACGAATAATATGTTGAGCTTTTTACTTTCTGTTCGTGCAAATGCCGATGGCGGCACAATTGCCGACACTGCTCCGAAAATAAAAATGAGTGCCATTAACAGCTTGCGGGAATGCGATTTATTGTCCATGTGTATATTTTGCCGCAATTGTCATCATTTGAAACACGGGAGTTAACATCGCTTTACTGACGCGATGGTTCCTGTGTTCGTAGGGCCTGAAAGCGGCGGGCTTCTTGGAGAAGCGATTCCGCACCCGCCAAGTCGGCCAAGCGCACGCTCTCCTGAAGCCAAACTGTCGCCCGTTCAGTTTCACCGCTGAGGGCTGCGCTGCGCGCCGCCCTCAGGTAGCGATAAGCCGCATCCTCGGGACGGTGCGCCCGCTCGCAGGCCTGCGCCGCGGTGGCCAGGACGGTTGCCATCGTGCGGTAGTTCCGGTTCACGGCCCTCAGGCGGGCCGCCTGATCCAAGGCTGTCACGGCATCGTTCCAGTGCTCGTCGAGCATTGCCAGGCGGCCGATCAGCTCCAAACGATCGGCCTGAAGACCGGGAACCGACGGTTCACCCAGGACGGTGATTTCGAGGCGCAGTTGCTCCGTATCACCCCGGTCCGCCGCCATCCGTCCTCGTAGGAAATGGGTCCGGGAAACTGTCTCGGGCTCGGGCGCCGGCTGCACCGACAGAATTTCTTCGCTGATTTGCCAAGCCCTGCCGGGGGTTCCCTCGTGGTAAAAGGCCACGGCCTGCACCAGAAGCAGATCGGCCGATACGGGAAGGCCGGCGGTCAGCAGTTCTTCCCGTGCTCTTTCAACATTTTCCAATGCAGCCGGGTAATTCCCCTGACGCAAGTGGCAAACCGCCAGATTGTAACGCGTATCCACGATCGCATTTAGATCATCGGTAACGTAAGCCCGCGCGAGGGCCCTTTTGTATCCCTCGATTGCCTGGGAGATCTGCCCGTTTTCGAAGGCGACACGGGCCATCCGGCTGTTCCGGTCGAACTCGCGGTCGCTGCCCGGCACGTCCGTCTTGACCTGTCTCGATACCCCGCATCCGGTCCAAATAAAGAGACATACCGCTGCGCACAAACCGAGGATCCACCTGTTTTTACCTGGCCGAGTCGACTTGGTCAAGGGGTCACCTCCAGCGTGGGGATACGGCCATTCCGGAGCGGTTCACTGCCGCCGCCCAGCAACCAGTTCGACCTCAGTTGCTGCAGAAGCAGCTCGAGTTCGTAAAGCACCTGTTGGGTCTGACCCAGCAGAACCGGAACATCTGCGGTGGCGTCACTGACATTTGCGATCATCTTCGGCAGGTGAGGCGTGGTGCGGCTCAGATCCTGCATCACGGACTGCAGCGATGCCAGCAACTGGCCCGCATCGCGGGTCATTCGCGGCAGCTCGCCGGATTGCTCGGCAATGCGGGTCGTCAAAGCGGAAACATTGCCGACCGTTGTCTGCAGCGCTTCCAGTATGGGCGCCAGTCGCCGGATGTCCGTGTTGACCTGGGTCAGCAGCATCTCCACCTCCCGGGCCATGCGGTCTTCTACCAGCAAGCGCCCGATGACCCCCTCTCCGCTCGCAATTTTACCGCTGATCGCATTCAGGTTGACCAGCAACTTGCGAGCATCGTCGATGACAGGCATCACTTTGGTCCTCACATCGGATATCAGCTCACCCATCGACTCGGTCGGCGCGCGTTCGGCGACGGCGTTGACGACCGCATACTCCCAGTCGAGCGGCTCTCCTTCACCACGGGTGATTTCAAGAAACGACGCACCGGCCACGCCGAACTCTTTTCGAATTATGGCCTGCGAATCGCGTCGCACGAACCCCCTCATTTTGCGCTTGAGGTCGACCACCGCATGGATCTGCTGGTCGGGGTCGACAACGATCTGGCCCACTTGGCCGGCCGCAGTGCCGAGTATTTCAACCTCGGCCCCAGCGGACAGACCGAACAATCCCTCTTTGGGTAGTATGACCTTGAGCTTCACCCCGGGGTCGAACCAATTCTGCAGACGCCCGCTCTGAAGCACGGCGGCGATAAATACGATGACCGATAGAAGCACGAAAGCCCCGACGGCTTCGTTGGTGTAACGAAATGGTGATTTTCGGCCACTCATGTTTGTCGCTTTACCTCCGTCAGCTTTCGGCCGGATACACTGAACAAGCGGTCGGCCGGTATCGAATCGTCGCCCCAGACCTCGTCCGAGAGGGTCATCCAGATAACCGCAGCGCCTCTATTGCGCGCCCGGCGGATGGCGGTGACCAGGGCCGTCATAATGCGCGGGTACACACCAAAAGTCGGATCCTCCAGCAGCAAGAGAGAGGGAGTGCCCAGAAAGGCGCGGACACAGGCCGAGCGCTGGAGATCCGCCCGGCTGTATTTTTCCGGTTGGCCGAGTGGAAGCCCCGGGAGGCTGAACTGCTCGGCCAGCTGCGCGGCTTCCTGCCTGAGCTCCGGGATCGGACTGCGGGTGTGGTGGAGTTGGGGCATCAAAATGTTTTCGATGAGACTGAAGCCTTCCAACCAGCTGCCCGACGAAAACACCCGGCCGATTCGGCCTCGCATCGCGTTGAGCATGTCCGCCGGTGCCGTCTGCCAATCCCGGCCGAAGAAAAAAACGTTGCCGTCAAAAGGCGGCGTCAGGCCGGAAAACAGATCCGCGAGAGAAGCGGCCTGGCGCAGATTTTCGAGACGGACCAGGGCCAGTTGTCCGCTGTAGAGCGCAAAATGGGCCGTCGCATAATCCCCGCCGTCCTCCCCGTCGAGGAACAGGGTCACGCGATCAACCTTCAAAACGGTTCGTCGGCCTTCAACAGTTTCGATCATTTGGGATTTAAAACAACAGTGTCAGTGTTCCTGAAACCAGGAAAACGGCCAGCACGGATTTGACAAACCCCCGCGGCAGCGCTTCCGCCAACTGTCCGGCCGGACCACCAACGGACAGCCCCGTGGTACAGGTGATCAGCGTAATGAGCAATCCGGCTATCAGCGGTTTGAGAGCTATGATCGCATACTCGCCCACGCCCATGGCACCCAGGACATTGTTAATGAATTCGATGGCGGTCGTATCGGTTGACAGAACGACTCGCCCAACCAGGTAACCGGTGGCCAAGGCCACCAGGGTGAAGACGACGGTCAGGCAGAACATAGAGAGGGCCGTCGCCAGGCAGCGCGGTACGATGAGGAACAGAAAAGGGTCGATGCCCTGAGCCTCGAGCATACGGAGCTGTCCACTGGTGCGCATGTGACCGAGTTCGACCATGTTGACCGAACCGCTGCGGCCGATAGCGATCAGCGCGACCAGTAGCGGGGCGATCTCGCGCACCAGACCCAGAACGATGATCTTGCCGGCTAAACTGACCTGGCCCAAGAATTTCAACCAAAAAAGGACCTGAAAAACCATCGCCAGGCCGATGAGCAGGCCGCTCAACAGGATGAACGGTAGAGAGCCGATACCGACCAGCTCGCACTGGCGCATGAATTCTTTCACCAATGTCCGGCGCCAATTCAAGGGCCGGCAGCTTTGCCAGAGCACCGCCACCGCCAGGCTGCTCAACTCGATGAGCGGCCGCAGCAAGCCGATGGCCCCCTCACCGATCGCGGCCAGCACTCCTCGAACCGGATGCCGCTGCCGTGCCTGCGGCATCTTTTTGACGGCCGGCGTTTTCGCTGAAGCTGTCACAAGTGTCCCGTGAGTATATACGTCGACAGTTCGCCGACATCAGGCAGGAAGTAGCTTCCCCGCGCCTTGAACAAATAATCGGTCTGGAGCCGCCAATAGGTGCTTTCGCTAAGGTGAATTTCCCCGACCGAACCGGATTCGGCCATCGTACCGGCGATCCTGACGGCCTCCCCCCAAAGATTGTAGTTCTTGAACTCCCGTCCGACCGCACTGCCGATGACCGCACCGGTGTCGATGCCGATCCTGAAATCGAGGCGGTGGGTCAGGTCGGCGTACATGTGCAGACAGATGTCCTGGACTTTGAGGGCCAGTTCGGCGATGGTGTGCGCGTGATCACCGCTTTCGTCGCGTAAGCCCGCAGCGCACACCAACTGGTCACTCATGAATTTCATGTAGCCGACACCGCTTTCAGAAGCGAGTGATTCGAGCTGACGAATCAGACGATCGACGGCGGTTGTCGTGATTCGAGCTGACGAATCAGACGATCGACGGCGGTTGTCTGGTTTTCCTCACCCAGAAGTTCGGCCAGGGCGATCGGATCAGTGAACAGAAGAACCAGGACGGTGACGTCGTCATAAATGTCCGCGCCGATCGCTTCCGGTGAACCGGCATGTTGTGCGATATCCTTTTGGAAGGTCCGCATGCGGCGGTCTACGATCGTTGCCTGACGCATATCCTGAGTTGCCCCGACAACCGGTTTGACCTCATCTATCGCGCCGACCTCCGACCTGCTGACTCCGACATTTCTCCTACCGGAGCGTCTTTTTATGTCATGGGACGAGCCCGGTACAAATACCGGTGCGTATTCCGCTTGTGTCCGGGAGGCGCTCAGGCGAAGCGTTAAAAGGCCCGCAACGGCCTGCGCAAAGGCAATGTCTTCCGAAGGCCACCCGCGGGCGCCGATCGCCTTTTCGAACCAAAGCGCGCCGCGGATCTGTTCTCTGTCTGAAATCGGAGTCGACAAAAGGGCGTTGCAACCCAAGGGGTGCAGGTAGGCACGATGAAGTTCGGCCGTGCGCGGATCATCCGCCGCAGATTCGGTTTGTATGCCGGAACCCTCGAGCAGGGCTTCAAAGAGTTGCGGTAAATCTTCTTGAAGCAGTACGGTCCCGCGGGTGTGGCCGCCGCTTTCCCGGTCGTAACAATCGCTACAAGCCAACTGCCGTCCGTCAAGCTGCCACTGCCAGACACTGACCCGCCGAACGCCGATCGCCTCGGCGGTAATGCGGGTTACATGTTCAAGGGCTTCGATATCGGCCGGGTCGAATATGGCCGGTCTGGCGGCCAGGTCGGAAAACGCCCGGCTTTGAGTTTCCATCTCTTGACGCCGTTCCAACAGCAGACGTGCACTGCGGTCGGCCTGCAAGCCTTGCCAAATCAGCAAACCGGCCAGCAAGGACGCCAGAATCACTACTCCGATGGACATGAGCAAGGCTTTGCGGTTGTTGCGGGATACAAACCCGACGAAATCTTGCGAGGGTACGACGATCAGGATCGACCACCTTTTGTCGACCGCCGACTGCAGGGAGGAAAAGGTGTTGATATAGGTAATTCCCTGCACGCTCAGTTCGCGGCGGCCGTCCTTTTCTATCAGGAATCGATTGAATGCGCGATCCAGGACCGGGTCACCCAATTCGTTCAACCGCAGGGCGACCAGTTCCCCTCCCTTCTCCTGCATCATGCGGGCCACTTCCGGGTAAGCCACCAGGCGGCCGGTTTCATCGATGATCATGGCCTGGCCGCTGCGGCCGATCTGAAGCGAGCCCAGAAAAGCACTCAAACTTGTCAGTTCGATATCCAGACCGATGACGCCCAACAGCTCCCCTTGTTCGTTGCGGTAAGCTTTTGCAGCGGTAATACCCGGTTTCTGGTCGGTGAAAAAGATGTAGACGCCGGTCCAGAAAACCCCCGGCGTGCCAACGGCACCGATGTACCACGGCCTTGTACGGGGGTCATAAGTGTCGTCCGTAGGGTATTCTCTTCCGATTTCACGACCGTCCGGGTCTCTTCGAATCCTGGTCACCTCGATTCCGGTTTCTCTTCTTTGAATGATCTTGGTGTGAATCGACCGATCGGGCATCTTCTTCAACATCATATAGTTGCCGTCGGTGTCTGCGAAACTGAAAATGGCCAACTGAGGTATGCTTTTGAGCATCTGCGTGGCCAGGGACTCGGCCAGATCCCTCCGGTTGACACCTGGCGGGGGCGCGGCCAGGGCACGGTCGACGATTTTGACCAAATCGGACGCCGGGGATAGAAAGGTCCGCACTTCGGTGGCAATCCGGCGGTCCAGTGACGCCAGCACGTCCTCCGAAAGCGCCAGAGCATCCCTGCGATTGTTCGAGTAGCTGTACAACGCGATGCCGAGGATAGACGCCATCATGAGCGCCACACAGGCGATCGGCACCACGATGCGCAGCAGCCGCCGCTTGAGACACCGATACTCGGGTTGATGTAGACCGGACCGACTTTGAACGGTATCCCGATATCCAGGCCCGCGTAAGGGGAACAAGCGACCATTACTCCCAGTATGAGAGTCGCGATGATGAAACCCCATAACCATTTTTGCATTATTTTGCTCCTTTCGCCGCTACCTTGAAAATTTCATTCAAAGACAGCCTTGAGTTTATGCCATTTGTTTTCATTTGCTCCACTCCTGCACGACAAAACCGGCCCCGTTGGGGTCCGCGATAACAGCCACCGTCCCGTTGCGAACCGCCGCGGTGGGCGCCATCAACACATTCCCCCCCAGGGATTTGGCCTTGTTGACGGTCGCGTCGACATCGGCGACCCGGATGTAGGCCACCCATGTATTGCCAATCTGAGGGCTTGGTTTGTCGAGCAACCCCACGCGCGGCTGTCCGCCCCGCTCCAGGTAGCGGTACTGAATATCACCGACGGTTTTCTCGGCCAAGCGATACCCTCCAACCGTCTGGTAGAAGGCGACCGCCGCAGGGATATCATCGGTCCAGACCTCATTCCACAACCACTCGTTGACATCCGCCTTGCGGTCCGCCGGATCGCCATGACTGCTCTGCACCACGCCGAAAGCGGCATCCTGCGGGTCCCTGAGAACGGCGACACGTCCGCGGTTCGGCAGATCGAAAGG
>JARROL010000101.1:0-8435 GCA_037383965.1 Desulfobacterales bacterium
CTACTTTACCTGTGTGGTGGATTCGACTGACGTTGAACAGGCCGTAGAAGAATTTAAATCGTTGATTGAAAGAATGAAAGCAGAAAACAGGCATTTCGCCGGAATTGCCGAGGTCTATATTGAAGATATCTTCGAGATTCAAAAGATTCCTGAAACGGCGATGATGATCCGTATGCAGTCTTCCGACGGCGAATTTCCGGAATCGGTCAGCCGATCTCTTCCGTTTGCTGAAAAGCAAGGAATCACTGCGTACGGTTGGGCACCGGACGTTCGCAAGATTAGAGCGGCTGAAAAAGACGAGGTTCTGGAGATGGAGCCTTTTTTGAGCTTCGGGTAATCCAATCTCCCAATTGAACTGATAATCTGCAATCATTGACCTTAAATGGCCGGCTCCGATAGGTACCGGCGACAGCGTAAATACGGTTATCACCCTATTTACATTTATTGTCGTCAAGCATACGGTTAGCGAAAAATCAAATAAAAAAATTTTGAGATGAGTGTGATTGATCAACCAGAACCAATAATAAGGAGATGAACTATGGATTCAATGGATGCTTACCGAAAAAAAGCCGAAGCCAGATTAGATGAAATAGGCGCCAAAATCGATCAGTTGAAGGCAAAGGCTGAACAAGCTGATGCAGATGCTCGGATAAAGGCGGATCAAGAAATTGATCAGCTAAAACAGCGCAAGCAGGAAATGCAAACCCGATTGGACAATTTGAAAGAATCCGGTGAGGCCGCTTTTGATGAGATTAAAGCGGGCACTGAAGAGGCGTTTAAAAACTTGGCCTCTGCGGTGGAAAAAGCCGCTTCAAAATTCAATTAGATTTGGACGTACGGTCACCGGTCGGTGATCGTTCACGCCGGAACGGGCTGCAGCACCGTGCTGCCTGCCGGAGATGCCGGTGCCCGGCTGACTCGCTGGGTTACCGGCACCTCCTACCAAAAGACTGTTTTGCAGCATTTCGATGGTCACACTGGCTGTTGCCGAACATTTCCCGCCGCCGAACCAAGGAAAACCGTGCCCTCCCTTAAAAGTGCTTCGTCAAAGACCGCACGGTTGGAATTCCTCTTTTGCACCCATGTAATAGGCACGTCTACCTCGTTATGGTGCCTCCTCCGCCAGCGTTTGCACAAGGCTCGATGTCGTTTTACCACCGATATAGAGCTGCTGGGTCGGATATGCGAAATCGATCCCCTCCTTCTCAAATAACTCAAATATCGCCAAGTTAATGGACTGCTGGATGTCCATGTAGCGGTTGTAATCCGGGGTCAGGACGTAGTAGACCACTTCGAACTTCAACGCGAAATCTCCGTAACCTTGGAAGTGGGCACGATCGAACCGGACCGCTTCCTGTGATTCGATGATCTTCCGAATCGTCGCGGGAATCTGTTTCAGTTTTTCGAGTGGCGTCTGATAGGTCACGCCGATGGAAAATACAACCCTGCGCTCGAGCATCCGCGTGTAGTTGCGGATTCGGCTCTTGAGTAAGTCGTTGTTGGAAAACACGAGGTATTCCCCGGACAGACTTCGCAGACGGGTGGTTTTCAATCCGATGTGTTCCACGGTCCCCATGTAGTTATCGACGATAATAAAATCATCGATGACGAACGGTTTGTCCAGTACAATGGAGAGAGAGGCGAACAGGTCCGAGAGAATGTTTTGAACGGCCAGGGCCACGGCGATGCCGCTAATCCCCAAACTGGCGATCAGCGGGGTGATTTCCACCCCGGGAATGTTGTCAAGGATCAGAATCGCAGCCAGAACGGCCAAAACCAGCTTTACGATGAAGCCGGCGGCCCGCAGCGTCGTTATCCGGGCGGTATTTTTTTCGAGTTTGCGTCGCTGGGAAACATTCAGGTAATAATCCACCAGTGAGTTGGCCCAAAGGGTCAGCTGGAGAATAAGGGTTATCAGGGCGATGCTGAAAATCCACGGCGAAAAGCGTTTCGGCAGATCGAGCACCTGTAGGCCGGCATACAGCGAAAAGATCGTGACAAACGTCAGCTTGGTTCTTCGGGCCATGGTGGCGGTCATCTCGAACACATCCCAACTTGCGTGCTGCACCCGGTTGGCAAGGTAGCGCACCAGTCCCCATTTCAAAAGACGCAGCACGACCAGTGCAGCCAGGGCTACGGCCAGGGCGGTCAACCATTCCTTGACCGAGTTGTTCCAAAAACTCACGTTCAATAATTCCATGAATATAAAGACGCGTCCATTCACTTCACTTTTATTATGGACGGTCGGGAGGAACCGGTCAAGATCGTCGAACCGAAGATCGACCTGCCGTTTCCGAACGGTGCCCGTCTTCTGGTGGACGATGCAAAGACACGCCTCTGCGATGTCGCCTTCCGGTTCGATCCGGACGCCAACAGGCCGTATCGCCTCAACTTCAGCGTGCTGAACGAGGTCCGCTACGAGGAAGGTCTGCTCTTAACCTACAAGGCCGATGGTGCCCGGGAAAGCGACATGCACGCGGTACATCGTAAATCTATCGTAGAACGCGGTAATGTTCAAGCCCGGATCGAAATGACGCACAGCAAAGCCCGGCTCGTGGTCCAATACCTCGGAAGTGTCGAATTCAACCGGATTAGCCACGGGTGATGGGTCGGCCCGCCGTCAACTTTCCCCCAGTTCCTTTTCGCGGTTCACCCTCCAGTATTTCTTCACGGAGCGCAATCGTGTCTGCGGCCAGTAGACCATCTTTTTCTTTTCGAAATATCTGTTTCGGGGGGACGAGAGTCTTTTTCCCCGAACTGAGCTTTATCACCGGTCGGCCGTCAAACTGGACGAGTTTGTACGCAATGTCGATGTACGGGCTGTCGGCCGCAACCCCCATCTTGGTGCCGACCCCGTAGGCATCGATTTCGGCTCCTTTCCGTATGCTTTTGTCAATCTTGAACTCATCGAAACCGCCGCTGGCAAATAGGTCGACATACTCGAGGCCTTTTCTGCGAAACAAATCCCGGACCTTCCGGCTTAAAGCGACCATGTCTCCGCTGTCGAGGCGCACGCCGCGCAACAGTCGACCCCTTCCTTGCTACCAGCTCCTTGGCCACCACCACAGCTTTCTCGGCGCCCACAAGCGTGTCGTAGGTATCGATCAGCAAAACAGTCCGGTCTCCGAATGTGTTTGCGAAAGTTCGAAATGCATCGATTTCCTCTTCGAAGCTGGTGACAAACGAATGCGCCATCGTGAATTCGTAAAGATCAGTTAACATTGCCATTGAGTTCGGATGGTGTTTCATCATTTCTGTACCGTCTCGTCTATCCTGTTACCTTTTGATTTCAGGATGTTGTCGACTGGCTTTATTTTGAAGAGTAAACCGCGTTACAACAATACCGTAAACCCCGACCATCCCACCCGTTTATGGTGTATTAGGCGCGTGTTAGTGATCAATATTTCAGTTTACAGCGGAATTTCTTTAGGTTATACAAAATGAAAATGCCGGAGGTCGTCATGGGAACCAAAAAGAAAGTCGTCATTGCCGAAGACCACAAGTTGTTTCGCGAAGGTCTCAAATCGATGCTTTCCGCGAGAAACGACCTGAAAGTCGTCGACGAGGCTCAGGACGGGTTAGAGGCCATCCGCTGCGTCAAGCGGAACAAACCCGATCTGCTCCTTTTGGACCTTTCCATGCCCCGATTGAGTGGCATAAGCGTAATGAGAGACATCAAGAGCCAGTTTCCGGGAGTCAAAATTCTTGCGTTGACGATTCACGAGTCGGACCAGTACGTTCTGGAAGCATTCGAAGCCGGGGCCGACGGATACTGCATCAAGGACGCCGGCCGCAATGAACTGATGGTGGCCATCGACAGCGTTTTGGAAGGGAAAACCTATATCAGTCCAGGGATAGCCGAAAATGTCATGGAGGGATACCTCGAAGAAAGCAAGCGACTGAAAACCAAAACCACATGGGACACCATCACCCAGAGGGAAAGAGAGGTGCTTAAGCTGCTCGCGGAAGGGTACCTCAACAAGGAAATTGCCGAATTTCTCCACATAAGCGTCAAAACCGTCGAAAAGCATCGCGCCAACATCATGAACAAACTCGACCTGCACAATGCGTCAGCCCTTACGGCCTATGCCATCGAAAAGGGCCTGGTCGCGCAAAAGATCTAATCGTCTATAGCACCAAAGACCATCTGCCGATCATTCACCTCCTCTGATTGGGGCCGACAGGTTTTGGAGAAATGTCAGAACCTCTTCCGGAGATCACCAAGACCATGACGAGCGTAAGAGGATCGTTCTTCACCACCGTGAACCACGATCCCGGCGCCTGGCTCCTGCAGAACGCAAAAAACATCTTCGTCGGTCACATCGCCCCCGATATAGATCGGCCGAACCGCTTCGCCTTGGAGACCCAACCGTTCCATCAACCAGAGTACGGCGCGGCCTTTGTCCCATGAAGTCGCCTCCATTCTAATATAAGCGCTCAATTTTTCATCCGCTGACCATTGAAAGTCTCGAAACTTAAAGGGTCAGACTTAGTCTGTGTCATTTTTATACGAAGGAAAATAAAGTATGCAAGCGATGTTTATGGCTCTGTTATTGCTGGTGCTGCCGGGGTGTTCGCCGGCGCAAATGCAAAAGGGAATGCATCTCGATCGGATCGAAATGCCGCCTGGTTTCGAGATTTCACTGTATGCGCGTGTTCCGGGCGCCCGTTCCATGACCTTGAGCTCCGGAGGGGTTCTTTTCGTTGGCACCCGGGACAAGGGGAGCGTTTACGCGGTTTTGGATCGGGACAAGGACCATGTGGCGGACGAGGTGGTGACGGTCGCCAGCGGCCTTCACATGCCCAATGGCGTTGCCTTCCGCAAGGGTGCCCTTTACGTGGCCGAAGTGAGTCGGGTGCTGCGTATCGACAACATCGAATCAAATTTGAGAAACCCGCCGGAACCCGTGACGGTCAACAGCAGTTTTCCAACCGATGACCATCACGGGTGGAAGTATATCGCCTTCGGACCCGACGACAAGCTTTATGTCCCGGTGGGGGCGCCCTGCAACGTCTGTGAACGGGAAGCGCCCATTTATGCCAGCATCACGCGTATGGCTCCCGACGGCAGCGGGCTGGAAATCTTCGCCCGCGGCGTGCGCAACACGGTGGGATTCGACTGGCACCCGCAAACGAAGGTGCTCTGGTTCACAGACAACGGCAGGGACTGGATGGGAGATGACATTCCGCCGGATGAACTCAACCGCGCACCTGAAAAGGGGATGCATTTCGGCTTCCCGTACTGCCACGCCGGGCGGATAATGGATCCGGATTATGGTGCCGGGAAGTCCTGCAGCGAGTTTCAAGCACCGGCCATCGACCTGGGGCCCCATGTTGCTGCCTTGGGCATGAAATTTTATACCGGTCACATGTTTCCCGAACCATACCGGCATCAAATTTTCATTGCCGAGCACGGGTCCTGGAACCGGACCGTTCCTATCGGCTATCGGATTACACTGGTCCGGCTGAAAGAAAATCGTGCCATCGATTATACGGTATTCGCGCAGGGGTGGCTCCAAAAGGACAGCGCTTGGGGACGGCCGGTGGATATCCTGGTCATGCCCGACGGCGCGCTCTTGGTGTCCGATGACCGGGCCGGCGCCATCTATCGGATCCGTTATGAGCCTTAGAGAGCCGCGGCCACCACATTAATGATGATGTGTCGATAATATTAAACCACATTCCCCGGTGACGCAGGAATTATACCAATGGCGCGATCCAACCCTTTCTCATAGGGTTGACCTGTTTTAAAACAAACTAGTCATTTCCAATTTCAAGGGTTCATTTTTCTTTAACACCCCCGGCCTCCTACAGGGCCTCGACGCATGGATTTTTTGCGCCGAATTCGGTTTCGAGCAAAGCGACGGTCAGACCAACCGGACCGAAGAGAACCATTCCGACAGTCTATGCAGGAATGTTTGCACCTCCTCCGGGTCGACCAGGCCATAGCGGGCGTAAGACAGCCGCTCTTCACCGCCGTGGACCACGATCCCGGTGCCTTGCTCCGGCAGGGCGCGAAAGGCATCTTCGTCGGTCACATCGTCCCCGATGTAGACCGGTCGGACCTTCTCGGGAGAAAGACCCAATCGCTCCATCAACCAGAGCACGGCGCGGCCCTTGTTCCAATCGACGTCGGGTTGCAGTTCGAACACCTTTTTACCATGCCCCTTGCGAAGTCCGTTGTGGCCTTCCAAGACTTCGTCGACTTTATTTTCGACCCTCTCCGCCAGCTCGGAAGCCACCCGCCGGTAGTGAACCGCGATAGAGTATTTCTTGCGTTCCACCAGCGCCCCCTCGATTTCGGCCAGTCGACCGCGCAGCTGGTTTTCGGCTGCATCAAGCTGCGGCAGGGCTTCGGAGCCTTTTTCGCTGCGAATGCGTTCCTGCCCCGGCCCCTCGATTTCAAATCCGTGACTGCCGGCATAGTAAAGCTCGTCGAGGGCCACGCGCCCGCGCACGTCTTTCAGGCCCCTGCCGCTGACGATCGCCACGGTGCACCGCCCGGTCAGGTTCTTCAGGATCGCACGCATCCGAGGGGCCAGATCCGCCTGCTCGGGTCGCTCCACGATGGGGGTCAGGGTGCCGTCGTAGTCCAAAAACAGCGCAGTTTGTTTGCCGTCGCGCCAACCGCCGATGTCCCGGATGTGCGCAAGGGCGGAGGGCAGATCAATCGTGTTTCGGCGCTGCGGCCCGCCGCCCGGGTCGAGGTCGGTGAGTTCCCGCACCACACGATCGGCTCCGTGCTCGATCAGTTTGCGGCCCGATCCCGTTCGGTCGACGCCGACGACGCAGCCGAATCCTCCTCGTCGGCCGGCTTGAACCCCGGAGATGGCATCCTCCACCACCACCGCTCGCTCCGGGGCAACCTTCAGCTCCTCGGCGGCCTTGAGGAAGATGTCGGGCGCCGGCTTGCCGTCGAGCCCCACGGTCGCGGACACCCGACCGTCCACCTTGACCTCGCAGAGAACGTCTATACCCGCCGCCTCCAGCACCCGTTTGCAGTTTTTGTTCGAGGAAACCACCGCCGTCTTGATGTTCTTCGATTTCAGCCGGCGGACGAAACCCGGCGCCTCTGGATAGACCTTGACGTCGCCGCGGTCGAGGTGTTCCTGGTAAAGCTCGTTTTTGCGGTTGCCCAGTCCGAAGACGGTTTCCAGCTCCGGCGGGTCGTCCGGAGAACCGGTCTCGAGTTCGATGCCGCGTGATGCCAGAAAGCTTCTCACGCCGTCATAGCGCGGCTTGCCGTCAACATATTGCCGGTAATCCTTGTCGCGGTCGAAACGGCCGAAGTCCTTCTCCCGGCGCTCGCTCAAGGCTTCCAGGAACGCGTCGAACGTCTTTTTCCATGCATCGGCATGGGCCTGCGCCGTGTCGGTAATCACCCCGTCGAGGTCGAATATGAAGGCCTCGGCCCCTTCCTCGCAACGGGCGTGCTTCCGGTTCTTTCCTCTCGACTTCATTTCTTTTCTCCGATTTCGATCAGATGTTGATATTCGGGAGTCTGTGGGGAAAGCGGACGTCGATCACGCTCCCGCGGATAGCGGCCACTGTTTCCCGGTTGTCGGACTTTCGGGTGTTCATGACGTCATCGGGTGCGCCCGTCTTACCGGCGGGCGAGGCGGTTTGCGGTTGGGATTTGCGGGGGGCGGTTCTTCCACCGGCGGTTCCGTGGGCCGGTTCGGTGGCTCCTCCACCGGCGGCTTCCTCGGCGGCGGCGGAGACTCGGGCGGTTTTTCGGGCTCCTTCACCGGTGGTTTTCGAGGCGCGTTGGGCGGTTCTTCCACCGGGGGCTCGCGTCCCGGGCCGCCTTCCTCCATGGTATTTGCAAGCTGCCGCCTGCTGTAAGACATTTTTTCCTTCCTTCCGTGTGGCTGTCCGAAAGCCGCCTGGCTTTTGTTTTCCGAATGACCGCTTACCGGCGTCGTTCCGCTTCGGTCACGAACCTGCGGACGTCCACTTCACTGTCCGGATTCAATGAAGGCACCGGATCGATTGCCCCACTTTTGACAGAGACTTTTTGCCGGCAGCATCTTGAAGCGTGTTAGCTATCACTTAGCCGATGAGACAATTCCGGACAATCGGGTGAATCCCGTATTAACCATCGGTTTTAGGGGTATATTCGACCATCGGGGAGGTATGTCGCGCCAGTGCCGCCACATTTGCTTCGCTTTTCCGTCCTCTATAGAACAGCGCGCAACTGTTCGCGTGTCAAAATGACGCTTTGCGCCGCTTTGCTTCCCCCGGCGATCCGTATGGATGTAACCATTCACAGGGTCCTAAAGTCCGATGCGCTTCAAACCACCTAATTGTAGGCGGTTACAGGGTGCCGCCCCGGTGAAATAGGCTTCGCATTTCACGGGGCAGGCAGATGCAAGGCGTCGGGCGCGCAGACGTACTTTTGTACTTCAAGTGCCCGACAACAAAGTAGATGCGGT
>JARROL010000102.1:0-9953 GCA_037383965.1 Desulfobacterales bacterium
CAGGCAACCGTGGCCAATCCTGAAGAACGCCTGCGTCCGGGCATGTTCGTCAACGTGGCCGTGGTGCTGCCCGCGCGGAAGGATGTGCTCGCCATTCCGGCCACCGCCGTTCTCTATGCCCCTTACAGCGATTCGGTGTTTGTCGTGGAGGAGAAAAAAGATGAAAAAAACGGGCAACCCGGCGGTCAGGTCGTGCGTCAAAAATTTGTGCGGCTCGGTGAGAAAAAGGGCGATTACGTCGCTATTGTTTCCGGTCTCGAGGAAGGCGATACGGTCGTGAGCACCGGCGTTTTCAAACTGCGCAACGGCCAGTCGGTCGTCGTGGACAATGCGGTAACACCTGAGTTCAAACTCAATCCTGAACCCGAAGAAAGTTGACGGATAACAACGCCATTTGAATGAAATTCACCGACCTTTTCATCCGCCGCCCTGTTCTTGCGATGGTGGTCAGCCTCGTGATCATCATCGGAGGTTTGCAGGCGCTCCGATCCCTCAATGTTCGTCAGTATCCCCGCAGCGAGAACTCGGTCGTCACCGTCACGACCGTCTACGTCGGCGCGAACGCCGAACTCGTGCGAGGGTTCATCACGACCCCCCTGGAGCGCGCCATTGCGGCCGCCGACGGCATCGATTACATCCAATCCCAGAGTGCCCAGGGACTGTCGACCATCAACGTCCGCCTCAAGCTCAACTACGACCCCATCAAGGCGCTTTCGGAAATCAGTTCCAAAGTGGATCAGGTCCGGGGTGATCTTCCCCCTGAGGCCGAAGTGCCCATCATCAACGTCGAGTCGGCCGACAGCCGATTTGCATCGGCCTACCTGAGTTTCACGTCCGACGTGCTCGCGCAGAATGAGATCACCGACTACCTCGTTCGCAACGTGCAGCCCCGTCTTTCCGCCATCGAAGGCGTTCAGCGCGCCGACATCCTCGGCGCCCGCACCTTCGCCATGCGCATCTGGCTGAATCCCGAACGGATGGCCGCTTTCAACATCAGTCCGGTGCAGGTCCGCCAGGCGTTGGCCGCCAACAACTTTCTGGCCGCCGTCGGACAAACCAAGGGCTCCCTCGTGCAGGTCAACTTGACCGCCAACACCGACCTGCGATCGGTGGAAGAGTTCAAGCGTCTCGTCATTCGCGAACAGGGCGGTGCCATCGTGCGGCTCGAAGACATCGGCGACATCGTGCTGGGGGCAGAGGACTACGACACGGAGGTGCGCTTTTCCGGCCAGACGGCCGTTTTCATGGGTATCTGGCCCCTTCCCAACGCCAATTCGGTCGACGTCATCAACCGGGTGCGCACCGAAATGGCGTCAATCGAGAGGGGACTTCCCACCGGGATGCAGGCCCGCATCGCCTACGACGCCACCAACTATATCACCAATGCCATTCACGAAGTGGTCAAAACGCTCAGTGAGACCCTCTTGATCGTCATTGTCATCATTTTCTTGTTCCTGGGCTCGATTCGCTCGGCATTTATCCCGGTCATCGCCATCCCGCTTTCTCTGATCGGCGCGGCATTCCTGATGCAGGTCTTCGGGTTTACCATCAATCTGCTCACGCTGCTGGCCGTGGTGTTGTCGGTTCACCATCAACCTGCTCACGCTGCTGGCCGTGGTGTTGTCTGTGGGTCTCGTGGTCGACGACGCCATCGTGGTGGTCGAAAATGTTCAGCGGCACCTGAGTGAAGGCGAGTCGCCGATCAATGCCGCTTTGCTGGGCGCCCGCGAACTGGTCGGTCCCATCATCGCCATGACCATTACCCTGGCCGCAGTCTACGCTCCCATCGGTTTGCAGGGAGGCCTCACCGGTTCGCTCTTTCGTGAGTTCGCCTTTACGTTGGCTGGAGCCGTCATAATTTCGGGGATCGTCGCGCTGACCCTGTCGCCCATGATGGCCTCCAAACTGCTGAAACCGGGAATTGAGGAGCGTGGCTTTGCCGGAAAAGTCGCCCACGGTTTCAAACGCTTCAGGGACCTCTACGGCCGCATGCTCGAGGTCACCCTCCATTCCCGTCCGGCCGTCTACATCGTGTGGGTGGCGATTGGACTACTCACGATACCGATGTTCATCATGTCGCCCAAGGAACTGGCGCCGACCGAAGACCAGGGCGTCATTTTCGGTATCCTCGACGCGTCGGCCAACGCGACCCTGGACCAGACCAGCATTTACGCCGCAGAAGTCAACAAAGCCTATCAGAGCGTTCCGGAAACCGACTTCACCTTTCAGGTGACCAGCCCGTCTTCAGGGTTCGCCGGCATGGTCGTCAAACCCTGGGACGCACGCGAGCGCACCATTTTCCAAATCCTTCCCGGGGTTCAGCAAAAACTGCAGGCCATCCCGGGTGTCCGGATTTTTCCGGTGCTGCCACCGGCCCTTCCGGGCGGCGGCCAGTTCCCGGTGGAGTTCATACTCGCCTCCACGGCCGAGGAGGACCAGATCCTCGAATTTGCGAAACAGATTCAACTCAAGGCGATGCAGAGCGGCCTGTTTGCCTTTCCGCCGCTGATCGACGTCAAGATCGATCAGCCGCAGTCCGAAATCCTCATCGACCGCAACAAGGTGGCCGACCTCGGCCTCAATTTGGAGCAGGTCGGCGCCGACATCGGATCGATGGTCGGCGGTAATTTCGTCAACCGTTTCGACATTGCCGGCCGCAGCTACAAGGTGATCCCGCAGATTCAGCGTCTCGACCGCCTCAACCCGGATCAACTAAAAAACATTTACGTCACCGGCCCGAACAATCAACTCGTGCCGCTCAGCACCATCGCCGAAATCCGCAACTCCACCGTCCCGCGGTCATTGAACCGGTTCCAGCAGCTCAACGCCGTTGCCATCAGCGGCGTGCCGGTCAGGCCGCTCGATGAAGCACTGCGTTTTTTGGAGGACGAGGCCTCACAAATCCTGCCCAAGGGCTATGTGCTCGACTACACCGGTGAATCACGGCAGCTCCGCGTCGAAGGCAACCAATTTCTCCCGACATTCGCGCTGGCCATCATCCTGATCTTTCTGGTCCTCGCGGCCCAGTTCAACAGTTTTCGTGATCCTTTCGTCATCCTGGCCGGTTCGGTGCCTCTGGCCATGTTCGGTGCCTTGGTCTTCACCTTCTTGAAAATACCCGACCCGAACGTTTCGTTCTGGACCCGCGGCTGGACGACGACAATGAACATCTATTCCCAGGTCGGTCTGGTAACCCTCGTCGGCCTCGTGTCCAAAAACGGCATCCTGATCGTCGAGTTCGCCAACGTCCTCCAGGAGCAAGGCATCGCCAAGCTCGATGCCGTGCGCAAGGCGGCCCTGACCCGTTTGCGCCCGATCATCATGACCACCGCGGCCACCATCGCCGGTCACTTTCCGCTGACGCTGGTCACCGGCGCCGGCGCCGAGGCCCGCAACTCCATCGGTCTGGTGCTCGTCGGCGGCATGGCCATCGGCACGCTTTTTACCCTCTTCGTCATCCCGTCGATTTATATGCTCGTCGCCCGCGACCACACCCGGCAACGTGAGCAAAAGGCCGAAAAGCCAGTCGCAAGAACCGCCCTGCAGATCGGCGATTTAAGCGCAACTACAAAAAATTAATCTATATTTATTTCAAAATATCTTAAATCTAATACGGCTCGACGGCCACATGCTCGAAGACTGTATGCAGGAAGCCGCTAAATGAAAAAGACACCGCTAATCGTGGTGAATCTTGGTAAAATATCCGGCACAATTTCGCGCATCGGTCCGCAGTACCATCATTACAGCTGAAAACTGAACGACTTGGCTATCCGGTATGACAGGATGGTGTTGCGAGCCTTGAGGTTGAAGTGTCCCGCGTGGGCGAACTGATCGCGGTCCTGGAATCCGCCAAAACGAGTTTTTACGCTTTTCGCACTGACTTGTATCGTGTAGGCCAGTCGTAAATACCCGGAGAGGTGACACTTGTTTTCCCCCTACAATGCAGTTAAAATTCGTCGCCTTCAACACAGAATGCAAGGGGTCTTGCGAATGAATGAGAAAAAAATGGCATTCACGCGGAGGTGCCGGGAAGTGAGCCATTGGTGTTGACGCAATTGCCGCAGTCAGGTGAAAAATCATCGATGCGGCAATCCTCAACCTCATTCATACATACGGGAGATGCAATTATTATGGGAGAGTGGGTGCAATTTTGGATGCAGTTGAAGATCACAGTAGGAGATGTTATGCAATTTTCTTTGGAAGGTGCCCGTATGCTGCAACCTCTCATTAAAAAAATTAGCATCGTCATGTTGGGCGGTAGTTTTGGCGCGGCAAGTCGATACGTAATCGGCCTGCTGGCAGCCAAAGCCGGGGGCGCCCAGTTCCCATGGGGTACGCTGACGGTCAACCTGATCGGGTGTTTCTTGATCGGTATGATTTTCGCCGTGTCCGACCGCGTCCGGATACTGACACCCGACATGCGCATGCTGATAATCACCGGCTATCTGGGCGCGTTGACGACTTTTTCCTCCTTTTCCCTTGAAACAGTCAATGCTGCCCGTGCTGGACTGACATTGCAGCCTTTTCTGAATATCCTGATCAACAACCTGGGCGGTCTCGCCTTGACCTTCGTCGGATTGTGGCTGGGCAGCCTCAGATAGGGAGAGCGATGTTAAATTACAAAGCGATCGAAATTTTCACCAGCGAGGAGGCGCGCTACCGGAAAAAGCCGGTGGCAGATGCGGTCATGCAGTACATCAAGGATTTGAAGATTGCCGCTCGCTGCATCGTCACACGAGGCGTGGCCGGTTGCTACGAAAGCGGCGAAGTGTCCACCGGGCGAGTCGTGGTCCTTTCCCTCAACATGCCGGTCCGAATTTACATTGTTCTTCCGGCTGCGGAAACCGAACACGTGCTCAACGGCCTGAACGGAATCGTCACAGACGGCATCGTGGCCCTGCATGATCTGAACGTACTCAGTCATCGCACGCGCAACGCTTTTTTCCCCAGGCAGCTGATGGTCCGGGATCTCATGACGCGCGACCCTGTAAGCGTAACAGCCAGCACCCCGTTGAGCGATACGGTTCGGCTGCTGTTGTCATCGATCTTCACTGGCCTTCCCGTGGTCGACGCAAAAAGGCGGCCTATCGGCGTGATCACCCAGGGGGATTTGATCCGAAAAGGCGGGCTATCCCTGCGGTTGGGGTTGCTGGCGGAGTCCGACCAAAACCGCATAGAGTCCATTTTGAATCTGCTGGCCTCCCGCCAGGCGGCCGAGGTCATGACGACACCGGCGATCATGATCGCCGAAAACCGGTCGTTGACCAAGGCCGTTGAGCTGATGCTGACCAAAGGTGTCAAGCGTCTTCCGGTGGTGGATGAAACCGGAGGCCTGGCAGGCATGCTCTCTCGATTGGATATCTTCCGTACGGTCATGCGCGAGGCGCCCGACTGGAACGCTTTCAAGGCGCAACACATCCAAGTGGAAGATTTAAAACGGGTGGAGGATATTCTGCGTCGGGATGTGCAAGCAGTCTCGCCGGAAACTCCCCTCAGCGAGGTGATCCGGCTCATCGATGCCAACGATCTTCAGCGGGTGGCCGTGGTCGATGGCGAAGGAATGCTGCTGGGCTTGATCGCGGATCGTGATTTGCTGCGGTACTTCAAGCCGGACCAGGAGAGTGTCTGGCATCTGCTGGCCAAAGTAAAGCAGCCCTTTAAACAGGAGGCTTGCCGGGTGGGAGACCTGCAACGGTGTCTTGCTGAAACGACCGCCGGTGCTGTCATGACCACCGAGCTCATCACCGCTCGTGAAGAAATGCTGATTGAAGAGGCCATCGCCCTGATGATCGACAAGGGACTGAAACGCTTGCCCGTGGTCGACAACGACGGACGATTCAAAGGGATGATTAGCCGAGATTCCCTGCTGCGTGCAGGATTCGGCGGACCTGCCTGTACTTAGACCAGTCTGCGTGGAATCACATTATACCAGCTTCGGCTGTACACCCTACTCGTCCCCTCGTACGCATCCAAATCCGCTCGGAGATAAAAACAGGTTTCATTCGATGTTAAGCGTGTGCGGCTCGTCGTGCGCACCAGCCAATCACCGCGAGAAAATTGTCGCTCCCATCGCGTTTCCCCGGACAGGGAATCGTAATCGTCAGCTCGATAGCCGTAGGTCTCCACCGTTCGGGAGCTAATCTCCAAGTCGATGTCCTCATACCTGGTGGTTCCGGTATCCAACACCACCTCGAGTGTGGAAACATCCCTTTTCAAGTCCCGAATAACCCGCCACTCTTCCTCTCTCGGCCTGACGAGAACGGTGTTTAACGGTTCCGCTCCCTCGGGATCTGCGAAGGGACGAAGCTTTTTATCATTGGCTCTGGGTAGACGGACCGGAAGCGCCAAGGAGCTGGTTCCGGAGTAGATGGTAAGCTGCACGGGTTTCGGTGGAGGCCATGCCAGGGGCCAGTAGCTGGTGGAGATGGAAAGCCGAAGACGATGGCCCCGTGGAAATCGCTGGGCAACACCGTTTAGCTGCAAGGTAATACGATACCGCCGGCCCGGTTCCAGCGGCTGCGGATTTTCGTGTCCGTTGCGGTGAGTCAGGTTGAGAAGTCCATAGGTGATACGAGTCGCTTTGTCGTCCGGTTGAACATCGGATAGGCGGACGGCTACCATGGCCACCGGCTCGTTGGATGACAACTCCAGTTCCACTGTAGGGGCACCGAGTATTTCGAGGTCTTCATCTAAAAAGCCGCTTTCGAAGACGAGGGCACCCCCGTCTTCCTGCCGCTGATCGTGAGGCAGGTCGGGCGGTGCCTGGTAGCTGCACCATTTGCCGGCAAAGAGTCCCACAGCCAGCGGCGACTGGATGGAAAGCGGTTGTTCGTCAATCTCCTCCGCGCCTGGAGCCAGTCGTCCGACGTCTAATTTCCATTGAAGAAAGCGGATGTCGGCACTCGGCCACGACGGTTCGGCGACCCAACGACCGGGCCGTTCGATATAGCTGGTTGTAGGGGGTACACTGTACTGCATCCAAACGCGGAACATGGGTTCGTTTTCTGTACCGTTCTCAATGCCTTTCAACCATCGATCCCACCAAGCGCGCACCTCCGGTAAAAACCCGATAGCCGGCCCTGGAACGCCTTCATGGGGATATTTGTGGCTCCATGGTCCGAGCAGACCCTTGCGGGGCACCGACAAGTTCTCCATGAGGCGGAAAACCGCATTGGAATAGCCGTCTGCCCAGCCGCTAACTGCCATTACCGGACAGGCGATTGCATTGTAGTTTTCGCACACCGACCCGTGCTTCCAGTAATGGTTCCGGTGCTGGTGGCGCATCCAGGTCTCAAGCCAAAAACCACTTTTTTCAAGCCGCTCCATCCACATATCGCGCCATCTTTCCCCGACCAGCATTGGATCGGGGGGATGAGTGTTTTGGTCGAACATCGTCGACGCCCAAGAAAGGTTGTCCCCCAGAAGGCAACCTCCCATATAATGGACATCGTCCGCGTAGCGGTCGTCGGTCGAGCAGATGGTGATAATGGCCCGTAAGGGTTCAGGACGGAGAGCGGCTATCTGCAGACCGTTGAATCCACCCCAGGAAATACCGATCATCCCCACGGAGCCGGTACACCATTTCTGTCTCGAAAGCCATTGGATCACTTCAACCCCATCGTCCAGTTCCTGCTGCAGATATTCATCTGTGAGGATTCCCTCCGACTCTCCGCTACCTCGAAGATCAACCCGAACGGATGCGTAGCCAAAGCCGGCTATGTACGCGTGGTGCTGGACATCCCGCCCGGCGGTAAGGTCCCTTTTTCGGTATGGTATGTATTCGAGAATGGCCGGGACCGGTGACTTTTCCGCATCTTCAGGAATCCACATGCGCGCGGCCAAGAGGGTCCCGTCGGTCATTGGAATCGTCATGTGTTCTATTTCGCGCACTTTCCTGGGATATCTTTTTCGGATCTTCATTTCGCGCGTGCCTTTTTCTATGCGCCGGGCAGTGGCTCCACTTCGAAGGTGAGCAGGTCTTGACACCGGATGTACTTATCCAGCAGTTCCTTTTGGTCCTCACCCCCGATGAAAAGGTGGCAAATCGCATAGCTGTAACTGTCCTGCTCCAGCAGATCGGAAAGACGCATTCCCTGGGTCACCTGGGGGCGGACAACCGTACCATGGACCTCCTTTTTCACCCGCTCGATCTCCTCCTGACTCGGGACCTTTCGTACGACACCATCTTCGAACAAACGCCAGAAAAACTTTGCAGCTCGTGGAAATTCTCCTCTCTGGCTGGGAAATTCCGGATCCCGACCGAGCGCTACATCCACGGTGACAGCTTGGTTGGAGGCGCCGTCGACCTTTCGAAACACGTCCGAGTGGGACTGGGAGACGCGGGTGTTGATTTCGAGAAGCCAGATCTTGTCCTTTTCACGGTTCCAGTAGTATTCGATATTGAAGGCTGAGTCATCGAAACCGACAGCAGGGATAACTTTTTCTGTAATCCGTTGCATGCGCTCCTGGATTTTGTAGGGAAGAGTCGACGGATACTCATAGCGAAAAAAGCTGACACCGTTCTCGTACCGAATGGAGTCGACAATTCCCATTGACTCCACGCGACCGTTTAGAGAAAAACCTTCCTGGGTGCAAAGCCGTCCCTCGATGATGCTTTCGGCCAAACAATGCCCCCCGCCCACCTCGGCAATTTCCACTGGAAGTGCCACTTGTTCCAGAACGAAGTTGAACGGATCGCTGATAAGATTAATTTGATCCCGAATCTGGGGAATCGCCAAGGCGAAATCCTCCTCTGTATTGATACGAAAGCCAAGAAACGAGCCGGAGGATTTGATCGGCTTAATCCAGAATGGATATGGAAGATCGATCTTGGAAAGAGCCTTGTCATCGAACGGATCGAACGCGACGAATTCCGGAATGTTATCGGGTATCGTCTTGCGCTGCTCCACTCGGCTCCAGTATTTGTGCTCACACTTGAGAAGGCCCTCCAGACTCGGGGATCGGGCGTCGAACTCCCTGCAGATAAGGGGCAGCATGGTGCTGACGGGAAAATCCATATACCCGCAGATTGCATCGATGGGTTCGTTCGTTTCTTCTTGGAACGCAATCAGTTGATCGATGCTTCGCTGCACCATGTCCGAAATGGGAAACTCGTAGGTTTCAAGCACTTCAGCTGGATCGAGAAGCTGGTGAAAATTGTACTCTGGTGCGTGCGGAGTCTGTTCCAGAAGACTGCGATTGAAATCGTTCATCCCAACAACGAATATATTCTTTTTTCGCATACCAAAACTCCTCTGTATTAGGGTTAACAGCTGTTGAAGATTCCACTGGCCATATCCCAGTAAGATTCTCACCGATAGGCAGCTCATGGAGATGACGGACTATTGTTCGCGCGTTTACTGCAAATGGAACAGTATCACGGTGGCGAAACGCAGATCGAAGAAAAACCCATACATTTCCGTTATCCTACGAAAAATCATCAAGTAACGGCATTGCTGCGATTTGTTTATCAAAATTACCGCTATGAAAAATGTCGTCTCCCCTCTCCACAGGGGTAGATTCAACCGGCTAAAGACCAGTTCGGATTCTTCTGAGTAAACATCACATTCTACTACGTTCTGCAGATTACAACGCGCGCACTAAAAGCGCCGGGCCTGTGTTGTGCTGCCCAGAACAAACTCAATTTAATTTTTATGCGCTCTCGAAACTTGGCCGGAATAGACATTTTCAGGAGCGAATAGGGATTCAGGGGCGGGTTTAAGGAATCGGAATATTTTTTAGTGCTCAAAACATCTTGAAAATTGTAAAAGGTGGCCTAAGTGCTATACTATATTGTAATGAAACGAAAAAAATAATACCATTGAATCCTAAATCAATTATATTTATATATAGTGCTAAATATATTGTCAAGGGGCGCCAAAAGGGGTGACGACATAAAGAGTGACGTCTCCGATGATGCTGACTTTATGCGACTCTATAAAACACTGATATGG
>JARROL010000103.1:0-9738 GCA_037383965.1 Desulfobacterales bacterium
TTTGTAACGGGAATTTTCATGCAACTGTTCTCTCGAAAAAACGAGTTCGAAGCCGACCGTTTCGCGGCCGACACCACATCGGACCCGAACGCGATGGCAACGGCCCTGAGGAAACTGGCTGTCCACAACCTGACCAACCTGACGCCGCATCCCTTCTATGTGTTCCTGAACTATTCCCATCCGCCCGTGATAGAGCGGCTTCGGGCCATCGCGAATCGGGCTGCGCGGAGGGCGGTGCCGGCTTAGGGCCACGGCAAGAAATAAGTTCACATCTTGCTTGTCTTTTGGCCCGTCTACTGCGTTGCATCCACCGACACGTATCTCGATATGCGCCACTGGATGTGCCGTGTAGACGAACCCAAATCCGGCGCAATTTTGTAAATTATTTCTTACCGCGACCCTAGTGCTCAATAGGATTATTCAGAGGGTAGATTTTATTCACCCATTCGTTATGCTCGTTAGCGTCTCAGGGGAATCAGCCCTTCAAAAATTGGACGTAGCCGGAATATTTCACTCTGTGACCTTTGCGAGATATGCGGTGAGTATACACTACACAGGTTACTGAAAGTGGTGACCATGTTCGATTCTGTCTTGATCATCGCCGACATCGAAGGCAGCTCAGGTTGCTGGAACTACCGGGCATCGGCCTTTAAAACGCACGAGTGGGTCGAGGCTTGTGTGGACATGACGCGCGATGTAGCTGCAGTGGTGCGGTCGATTTTTGACAACGGAGTTCAACGGGTCACCGTGATGGACTTCCACCGCACCGGATTCAACATTTTACCCGAGATGATCGATTCCCGGGCGCGGGTCGTTCAAGGCTACAAGGTCGGTCCGGTGCCGGGAATCGGCGACCCGGGATCAGCCGAGGCCGTTCTCTTTTTGGGGATGCACGCCGCGTCGGGTTCCACTGGCTTCATGGCCCACACGCTGACATCACGGATAAGGCGCCTGGAGGTGAACGGAGAGCTTTTACCGGAAGTGTACCTTTTCGCGGGATCCGTGGCGCCTTACGGTGTGCGGCCGATTTTCTTTTCCGGCTGTCCGGTCGCCTGCGACCAGGCGCGGAACACCATTCCGGGCATTCACACGTATTCGATCGACAAGTCGGTCGGCAGACGGGCGTTTGCGGTGGAGCCCTGGCGTCAGGAATTGGCACGGGCGGCAATTTCAGCGCTTTGCGACGCGCAAACCGTTCCGTTCGAACCTGCAGGCCCTTTTCACACCAGGGTCACTCTGAGGGAAGGGGAGCCCGCGGCCCAAAAACTGGCCGCCCGCTGGGGGTTTCACCGGCAGGGGGCCCACATCCTGCTGCGCAACGATCGTCTGGACGATCTCTATCTCGACCTGATCCGCATCTGCTACCTGACTCCGATGGTCGAACGGGCGTTGCCGCTGGCCGTGGGGGCTTCCAACCTGCGAGGCCGCGCCGGTCTGGCCTGGCTGCGGCACCAGAGAAAAAATCGGTTAAAACGATAATAAATTCGAACAAACTCGTTTTCGATTTTGTTCGAATTTATTCGAACAGCAAGCATTGGGAAGGGCGCGTCCGCGGCGGCGTCGAAGACGGGCGGTTTTCCGTCAGCGGAGGTGGCGGCCGATCGCAATCTTCCAAATGGAAAAGGACGGTTGCGATGCTTTATCGTGCGACCCGCTGCGGTTCTCTGTTGCACGAACGCCAGGTGGTCTGCCAGACGGTCACTGAGACGCCGATGGGCTATCGACGTCACTGCCGATAGGCTTCCGGTGACGGTTTCCCGAAAATCTGTCTCGAGTTCGATGCCGATGCCGTTTCGTCCGGTCGCCATGGCAGCCAACAGGGTGGTGCCGAGGCCCAAGAACGGATCGAGCACGAGGTCCCCCTTTACCGAAAACATATTGATCAGACGATAAGGGAGTTCGAAGGGAAAAGCCCCGCTCCGCTTCCGGATGTCGTTGTCTGCCAGTCGTTGGGTTGCGCCGATCAGACCCATCCAGACATCTGAAAACCAGGTATTGCGCTCTTCCCAGAAAAAAGCACTTTCGCGGCGCCGCTGCTTGTCTTCGGTCTCTGAAAAATCTCTCTTTGATCCTTTGCGCAAGACGAGGATGTGTTCGTGTTCGAGGGTCACATAGGCACCGGGCGGAAGCATACCCGAACCCATGAACTTGTTTGGGGCGTTGGTCGGTTTACGCCACAGGATCAGTGGCAGGGGCTGAAAGCCGATGGTGAGCATGCGTGACAGAATTCGGGCGTGGTTGGGATAGAGCATGAAATCATCGCCGATTTTACGCACGGCATCGCCGATGTTAATGCAGGCGATGGCGCCGGGTTTCAGCACCCGGTGCACTTCGGCCCAGACCGGGTCCAGCGCTGCATGCATCCGTTCGAATGCCGCCATGCCATGATGTTGCATTAGGAGCCTGGCCACGGCCGGATCGAGCCGGGAGAACAGCGTGTCCCACATTTGAATCATGGGGTAGGGTGGTGAGGTGACGACAAGGCCGACGCTGTTGTCGCCGATGGCCTTCATCTTTCTGGCATCGCCAAAATGAAGCTGGTGGCGGGTCTGCATGGTGTGCTCAATTTTCATAGCTCATCGCTTCCATATCTGTTTCAATTACAGGCGTCAATCGTCATCCGGTTGTGTATTTCTCCCGATAGATGCGGAGAAAAATTCCCATCAACGTCGACCGTCAATTTTATTTGAAATTTCCGCGAGATTCCGGCTGCAAACAAGGCCCGGCGGTGTTCCCGGTTCCGCTGGTTACCATTTCATAAAATCATTGGACAAGTAAAGATAAATATTATAATATCAGCATGTTTAACGGCTAACGGCTAACGGCTAACGGCTAACGGCTAACGGCTAACGGCTAACGGTCTCAACGGGCTCAACGGGCTCAACGGTCTCAAGGGACTCAACCGACTTAACCGACTCAACGGACTAAACTGATCTACCATGGACGCAGTCAATTTCATTGAACCTCACGGCGGTGAGCTCGTCAACCTTCTGGTTGATGCGGAGCGAACCACACTCCTCAAAAATATTGCCCTCAATCTACAAGACATCACGCTCAACGAACGGCAGTTGTGCGACTTCGAACTGCTCGCCTCGGGCGTTTTTTCTCCGCTCAAGGGGTTCATGAGAAAGCCGGAATACGAGTCGGTCCTGGACCGGATGCGGCTTCAAGACAACACCCTTTGGCCCCTTCCCATCTGCCTGGACGTTTCGGAAACAAAAGCCCGGGCGCTCGAAGCGGGGCAGTCGGTTGCGATTCGCGATCCGGAAGGTTTTCTGCTGGGTGTGCTCAACGTCGAAGACATCTGGCCGATTCAGAAGGAAAAAGAGGCCCAGTTGGTATTCGGTACGACCAGCACCGCTCACCCGGGGGTGGACTATCTTTTCAACAAAACCGGCGATTATTACATCGGTGGCGGTTTCGAGGTCACCAGCCTGCCCCTGCACTTTGACTTTCGGCCGCTTCGACTGACCCCTGCAGATATCCGCCAGGCCTTTGCAAAAATGGGCTGGCAGCGCGTCATCGGATTTCAGACCCGGCATCCGATCCACCGGCCGCAGTTCGAAATGACCATCAAGGCCATGCGCCAAATCCGGGGCAACCTGCTGGTCCTGCCGATCGTCGGTATGTCCAAACCCGGCGATTTCGACCATTTCACCCGCATGCGCTGTTACCGGGCTGTCAGCCGCCATTACCCGCCGGATTCTCTGCTGCTCAACCTGCTGCCCCTGTCCTCCCACCAGGCCGGTCCCAGGGAGGCCCTGCTGCACGTGATCATCGCCAAGAATTTCGGTTGCACGGATTTCATCATCGGACACGATCACGCCGGTCCCGGAGTCGACAGCAACGGACAATGGTTCTACCAGAACGGGTCCGCGCGTCGACTGGCACAGGAGCACGCTGCCGAGGTCGGTGTCGACATCACGCCCTTCGAGCAAATGGTTTATCTTCCTTTCGAGGACGAGTTCCGGCCGGCGGATCAGGTGCCCGAGGGGGTTCAGTCCATATCGCTCTCCGGTTCCGACATCCGCAAACGGCTGCAGCGCGGCCGCAACATTCCGGAATGGATGACGTTCCCGGAAGTTCTGGAGGAGCTCCACAAAGCCTACCCGCCCCCCGGCCGTCAGGGATTCACCATCTTTTTGACCGGTCTTTCCGGCGCCGGTAAATCGACCATCGCCAAAATCCTGTATTCCCGCTTTCTCGAAATCGGCGAGCGGCCGGTGAGCCTGCTCGACGGCGACATTGTGCGCCGGCACCTGTCGAGCAACCTTAGCTTTTCGAAAGAAGACCGCGACGCCAACGTGAACCGGATCGGTTTCGTGGCCAGCGAAATAACGAAAAACCGCGGCATTGCGATTTGTGCGCCAATTGCTCCATATGAAGCGACGCGCAGCGACATCCGGACCCGCATCGAGGACTATGGCGGGTTTGTGGAAGTGCACATCTCGACGCCGCTGGAGGTCTGCGAAAAAAGGGACCGCAAGGGGATGTACGCCAAGGCGCGTGCCGGTTTGATAAAGGGGTTCACCGGTGTGGACGATCCCTATGAAATCCCCCGGCAGCCCGAATTGCGGATCGACACATCCAATCTGTCCCCCAACGAGTCGGCCCAGGAGATTTTGCTTTTTTTAGGCGAACGAGGGTATATCTAAAAAATGGCACTGAGCATGTTCAGCGCCATTTTAGTCTGAGCTGGGTTGAACTGCATTTAGGGCAGCTGCAGTTTTAAGGCTCCACAACTCCCATTCGGTCTTGATCCGCGCCGATAGCGCCTCGAGCGGATCCAGTTCTGCCGTAACCTCCGGTGCGCTGTCATCATGTCCATTGAGAAGCGATCGATAGAGTTTTTCCATTTTCGCTGCACAGGCTTCACGTGAAAACTGTTGTGCGGTTTGACGGGCACCGGAACTCCAGGACCTTGCAAGCTCGGGCTTGGATTGGAATTCTCGAATCGCTTCGGCAAAGTTTTCTGTGGAAGCGTCTCCGGGCAACAGGCGTCCATTTTCCCCATCCCGGATCACCTCCCTACTTCCGGAAGCATCGAGGGCAACAACCGGCTTTCCAGCCGCCATTGCTTCCACCAAGACCATTCCCTGGGTTTCGGATTTCGATGAAAACACGAAAAGATCCATTGCGCTGTAGGCATCTCTCAACCTGTTACCGCTAGCTTCGCCGGTCAGGTGCAGCCGGTCCTCAAGGCGCCGGTCAGCGAATATCTGCTTTATTTCCGGTTGACTCGGTCCATCTCCAATCACTAAAAAATGGGCTTTCGGTGCTTTTTCTAAAAAAATAGAAACGGCCTCGGCCAGATAAGAGAGATTTTTTTCAGGAGCAAGTCGACCGACATGACCGATCACCGGGGCATCTTCAGGCAGATGACTGTCACGCCGGAACCTTTTTCCATTTCCTGCGGCAAAAAAGGAAACGTTTACTCCGGTTGGAATTTCCTCGATTGGACGACTGACACCACGGTCAAGAAGCAGACGGGCAATACTGCGGCTCGGAGCCACCACCCGTGAGCAGAGGTTGGCGTACATGGTCGCAAGCCGGATCACGAAATTTTTCAGTTTATCAGAATCAATCGGAACGTAGTGGGTGTATTGCTCGTAGAGAGTGTGGTGGGTGAACACCAGCGGCAGAGTTCTTTTCCGGGCCACCCGGACGGCGGCATCTCCGAGCAGAAACGGATGATGGCTGTGCACGACATCCGGGACAAACTGCTCGATTTCCTGGTCGACGTAGAGCGGCAGAGGGATTCTCACCGAAAAATCACTTCCATTGAATTGCTGTATTGCCGGGACCCTCAGAACCTCGGGTTGTTTGCCCGAGGTTCCCGCATCATCGGAAAATGTAGGCGCCACCACGAGAACACGGTGCCCCAAATCGATCAGGTCTTCCGCAAAGAACCGGACCGAACGCGCCACCCCGCCGACATGCGGCAAATACGTGTTGGTAAACATGCATATATTCATCTTCAACCCTTTACAGAGGTAGCGTCTTTTGAAGACCTTTCATGACGGCATTCAGCTTCGGGTTCTCTATGAAAATCCTGAGAGACGTTGATGTTCGTTTGAATCTACACTACTATAACCACAATTTTAAGTAGGGTGTAATATCCGTAAATACTGCCAATTGCGTATATCGATGTAAATGACCCTGTAATCTGCTTCCCGGCAAAGCTCTTTGGGCTTGGAACAACCTGGCGCATTGTTCAACCGGCGAGAGAGCCGAAACAACGCCGGCAGTGCAGACCGAATTCGGTGCTGTTCGCAGGGCGGATACCGGCTATTACCCATGTACAATCCCAATGGACGTGCTTTTAATGGAACCGTGATTTAGCACACTTAAGGAACACGCTATGGATAATCATTCAGGTCCGATCGTTAACAGGTCTCTCTTTTCGTGGGTCTTCGCCGGCAATCTCAAGCTGCAGTTGCTTTTGCTCCTCATCGTCGTCGTCGCCGTGATTGCCAGGGTGGTTCCTCTGGAAATGCAGAAAAGGATCGTCAACGAGGCCATTCAGCAGAAAAACCTCGACCGTCTCGTGTCCTATTGCGCCGTCTACCTGGCTGCTTTTGTTACCGCCAGCGGGTTGAAGTTTTTTATCAACACTCTGCAGACGGTCATAGGGCAGAACACCCTTGCCGACATGCGGCAACAGCTTTACAGCCATATCCTCAAACTCCCACAGGGGTTTTTCCGTAAGACGCAGTCGGGCCTGATCGTCTCTTCCATGACGACCGAACTGGCCGCGGCAGCGGGTTTCGTGGGTAAGGCCGTGGCCGTTCCGGTTGTTAATCTATTGACCCTTCTCGCCTTCGCTGCTTATCTGTTCTGGCTCAATCCACTTCTGGCAGCGGTTTCGTTCAGTATTTATCCTGCCGTCCTGTTTCTGGTGCCGAAACTTCAGAAACGCGTCAATCACTACAACAGAAAAAGAGTGGACGCCAACCGCAGCTATTCCGGAAGGATCGGAGAATCCGTCGACGGCATCCATGAAATCAAGGCCAACGCGGCCTTCGACCTCGAGAGCCGGAATCTCGGAGAACGAATCGAACGGCTCAGAAAAATCCGAATCACCTGGAACATTTACCGGTTTACCGTCAAGGTCATCAACAATCTGTTCACCAATTTCAGCCGCTTCCTCATATTTTCCCTGGGCGGGTACCTGGCCCTTAACGGCCGTTTGGAACTCGGCGCTTTGGTGGCCTTTTTGTCGGCTCAGGAGAAGCTCTACGTTCCCTGGAAAGAACTCATCCGTTTCTATCAGGCCTATCAGACCGCGGCCGTTACCTACAAACGGACCATGGACTATTATGCCGTGGACGTGGATTCGGACCCGGGTTCCATGGATGGGGATACCGTCCGGTTGAAGGGCAGGGTGGAGGTCGAAAATCTGTCATTCGCCACCGAGGATAATAAAAAGCTGCTTCAGGGCGTCACGTTTTCCCTTCAACCCGGCGAACACATGGCACTGGTGGGTGGGTCGGGCAGCGGTAAGAGTACGCTGGTTCATTGTCTCATGGGGCTCTATCCCCACTTCGAAGGTCGTTACGAGCTGGACGGCAGGAGCGCATCCAAACTCGGCCGTCGCGACCTGAGCGCCAATATCGGTTTCGTTTCTCAATCTCCCGCGATTTTCAGCGGCAGCATACGGGAAAACCTGCTTTACGCCTGCAAGGCCGTGATGGAATATTCGAATGACTCAGACGAGAGCAACCTACCGGGTTTGAACGAGCGGATTGAGGCGTTACAGCAGACCGCCCTGTTCATTGATGTCCTGGACTTCGGACTATCCGCCCGGTTTGATCCGTCAACCGATGAACATCTTCGAAAAGCCGTAATGGACGTCCGCGCACAATTTCGGGATAAATACGCCGAAGAAACAATGGCAGATATCGAAACTTACGATGATCGACGGTATTTGTATCATTCGTCCGTGGCCGAGAACCTGTTGTTCGGCAGCGCTGTCGAAAGCCGTTTTTCTGAAGAAGGGCTGACCCGCAACGACCTTTTCAACCAGTTTCTCCGGCAGGAGGAACTCATGGAACCCTTGATTGGACTGGGCCTGCGCTTTGCCGAGCGATTCTTGGACATATTCGGCTCTCTTTCCATCCTGCCCCAGAACATTCCGCTCACCCGGGAGGAAATGGAAGCCCTACAACAGGCGGTCACAAATGCGGAGAAACATCGTCCGGCAAACCTGTCCGAACGACACCGACGCAGACTCCTCGGGTTGGCGCTGCTATACATCCCGGCCGTGCACAAACTGGTCGACATCCCCGAATCGCTGACCCGCCGGGTCGTAGCAGGTCGAAAAAAATTAATGGAAAAACTAAAAAAAGAGGCACCCGAAGCCGTGCAATTCTATCGGCCGGAAGCTTACATGCCAGACGCCTCTATTCAGGAGAACATCATTTTCGGGCGGATCGCTTCGGATAGCTCTCATGTGAGAAACCGGATCAACACGTACATCAACCGTCTTCTGGTGGAAAAGACCCTGCTGGAAGCCGTGCTTGAAATCGGAATGAATTTTAAGGTCGGCCGCGGGGGTGAAAACCTTTCCGGCGGGCAACGACAGAAACTGGCTCTGGCCAGGGCCCTGCTGAAGAAACCGTCTATTCTGCTTCTGGATGAAGCTACCGCCAGCCTGGATAATCAGTCTCAGGACCGGGTTCAGAAAGTGCTCGAATCACGCTGGAAGGGACGCAGTACACTGGTAGCGGTGATCCACCGTCTGGACATCATTAAAAATTACGACAAAATCGCCGTGATGAAATCAGGCCGTATCGAAGAAATGGGGGCCTACGACGAACTGATGGAAAAGGAAAATCTCTTGTATCGACTCATACATAAACAGCCATGATGTCTTTAATTGTTAAAATAGCGTTCGATATCCGGAAATTCCTTCAACAGGTAGTCTCTCAATTTCTCGATGATTCTACTCTCCACCTGCCGAATTCTCTCCCTCGAAACACCGTATTTATCCCCGAGGGTCTTCAACGTAGCCGGTCGGATGGAGAGTATGCGGCGTTTGAGGATCTCTTTTTCCCTGACATCGAGAGTTTTCTTGAATTGACGGGCGTTCTCCCGCAACAGCGCTTGCAGTTGGTGTTTTACTATTTTATCCTCGGCCGACGTCGATGAAGAGATCAGCGTGTCACCTACTTCTTCATGTTCGCGGTTGCGCAGTGGATCGTTTAACGATATATCGGGCTGCTCGAGGCGCTGCTGCATCTCGATCACATCTTTCTTCGGCACATTCAACTTTTTCGCGATTTCCTCGGGTGTTGGTTCGATTCCCTCCTGTCTCAGTTTGGTCTTGACTTTTTTGAAGTTATAAAAAAGTTTTCGCTGAGATTGAGTCGTGCCGATGCGAACACTACGATGATTGTTCATCAGGTATTTGTAGATGTATGCCTTGATCCAGAAGCTGGCGTAGTAGGAAAACTTGACTTTTTTCAACGGATCGTATTTCCGGGCCGCGTGAACAAGCCCCATATTTCCTTCTTGGATCAGGTCCGTGAACGAAACGCCATTACCAACCGAAAAGCCTTTTGCAATTTTCACCACCAGACGCAGATTGCCGTTTATCAGCTGGCGGAGGGCCTCCTGATCGTGTTTCGCCCGAAAACGCCGGGCAAGAACCTGTTCCTGTTCCCGGTCGAGCAGCTTGTGTCTTTTCAAATCACGAAAATAGAGTTGTCCAGGTGACGTTGTTTCCGATTCAATGAA
>JARROL010000104.1:0-8307 GCA_037383965.1 Desulfobacterales bacterium
TGTCGGGATGGTGGTGTTTTTTTCGATCAGTCTGGTCATCACACCGCCCAGGGTTTCGATACCCAGGGACAGCGGGGTGACGTCCAACAGCAGAACGTCCTTGACGTCGCCTTTCAGCACACCGCCCTGTATGGCGGCACCGACGGCCACGACCTCGTCCGGATTGACGCCCTTGTGCGGTTCCTGACCGAATATCTGTTTGACCCGATCCTGGACTGCCGGCATACGGGTCATGCCGCCCACCAGGATGACCTCGTTGATCTGGGAGGCGGAAAGACCGGAATCCTTCAGCGCCATTCGACACGGCGGCTCGAGTTTATCGAGCAGGTCTCTGATCAGAGATTCGAGCTTGGCGCGCGACACTTTTAAGTTCATGTGCTTGGGGCCGCTGGCATCAGCCGTGATAAACGGCAGATTGATGTCGGTTTCCATCGAGGTCGACAGCTCCATTTTGGCCTTTTCGGCTGCTTCCTTCAAGCGTTGGAGCGCCATCTTGTCTTTGCGCAGATCGATTCCCTGATCTTTCTTGAACTCGTCAGCCAGGTAGTCAATCAAGCGCAGGTCGAAATCCTCTCCGCCGAGGTGGGTGTCACCGTTGGTCGCCTTAACCTCGAAAACGCCCTCGCCGATTTCGAGGACTGAAATGTCAAAGGTACCGCCACCGAGATCGAAGACGGCGATTTTCTCTTCGCGCTTCTTGTCGAGGCCGTATGCCAGAGATGCGGCCGTCGGCTCGTTGATGATGCGCAGAACGTTCAAGCCGGCGATTCGGCCGGCGTCCTTGGTGGCCTGTCGCTGGCTGTCGTTGAAATAGGCCGGTACAGTAATGACGGCATCGCTCACCGGCTCCCCGAGAAAGTCCTCGGCATACTTCTTGATGTATCCCAAGATGTAGGAGGAAATTTCGGCCGGGCTGTGCTGTTTGCCGCGTACGCTTATTCGCACGTCGCCGTTGGAAGCACGTTCGATTTTGTACGGCAGAATCTTCATATCTTGCTGGATCTCGCTTGATTCGAACTTGCGTCCGATCAACCGCTTCACGCCGAAGACCGTGTTTTCCGGATTGGTAATCGCCTGCCGCTTAGCAATCTGCCCGACCAGCCGCTCTCCGCTCTCGGAAATAGCAACAATAGAGGGGGTTGTGCGCCCTCCTTCCGGGTTGGTGATGACTTTGGCATCGCCCCCCTCCATGACCGCCACGCAAGAGTTGGTCGTGCCGAGATCGATACCGATAATTTTACCCATTTTTTTATTCCTCCTTAAATCGTTAAACATTTTACTGGATAGTCTCATCACTCTATTTGGAATGGAATCTGCGGATGGCAGACTACGGTGATTCTTTATTCTTCGGCATTGCCACGACGACCATGGAGGGTCTCAACAACCTGTCATGCATAAGGTAGCCTTTCTGCAATTCATTGACCACCGTGTTTTCCGGATGTTCGTCGCTTTCTTCTCGCATTACCGCTTCGTGAAAATTGGGGTCAAATGGTTTGCCGAGCGCATCGATTGGCTCGACATGAAAATTTTCGAAGACCTTAAGGATCTCCTTGCGGGTCAGTGCCACACCGTCAAGCAGGCATGCATCTTTACCGTCGGGGGCTTCTGCAGCCGCTTTGATAGCCAGTTCGAGGTTGTCGATAATGGGAAGCAGCTCCCTTAGCAGAGACTGGTTGGCAAATTTCTTAAAATCCGCCATTTCCCTGGCAGTTCTTTTCTTGTAGTTCTCAAACTCGGCCGAGACCCTCAGCAAACGGTCATAGTTTTCCTCGGCTTCTGCGGTTTTGAGTTCGAGTTTCGAATTCAGGTCTTTGATCTCTTCTGAGTCGGGCATTTGCCCTGAATCAGCCGGTTCAACCTTCCGTTCCTGTTCATCATCTGCCGCGTTGCCAAGGCTCTTCTCACCCTCGGTCGGATCTTCCTGAAGTTGACTGCCGTCTTCGATTTTTATTTTTTTACTTTCCGGCATCAGGCGATAATTTCTCCTGGAATTTTAAATAGTTTCTGCTCAAAACTGACCAGCCGTCCAAACGACGATCAGAAAATAATGACATATGATGGCTTGTCAAGGTGTGATTTCAAGAAGGATTGGAAGTACTTATCGATGGAGGAGATGACTCGGGGATGAGGTGACTCGGAGCGAAGAAGCGGTTGTGCACCCACTTTTGAATTTCTTCCTGAAAAGGAAGACCATCGATATGACCGGGATCGATCCACGACACAGACCGCATCACTTATCGCTGCTTCCTCCCGGACCTGACGAGGTTCGTGACCGCCTGTTGCGCGGCGGCCGGTCGGATGGTCGACACCCGTTCGGAATAAAACCCTGGAGTGGGAATTCAGCCCCGCATAAGCGGATTTCGGGTACAGGGCACCGCTGACTCCCCGCCTAGCACAACCGGCAATAGGATAAACCAATCCCATTATTTTTCAAGGGAAAAAGAGGTACGGACCCCAATATTCCGCAAATCAGCCATCCCGTCGCTCCGACCGCCGACCGGGCAGCGTGTTGACTTAATTCGGGTTCTCTCCTAAAAGATGTCTACTTACCGACTCGTTTTCCGATAACCGTCGACGATTCGATCCCCACTAGACGGAGACGTCAGCGCTATGGCATCGACGCATAACGCTCCTGAAAGCAGCCGCGCTCGCCGCCGCATCCTCGAAACGGTGAAACGGACAATCGCCGAATATGAGATGGTCGTTTCCGGTACCGCCGTTTTGGTAGGTGTCTCCGGAGGACCCGACTCGGTGGCACTGCTGCATATCCTGCAGCATCTGACGTCCGAATATGGCCTGCGCCTGGCCGTCGCCCACCTCAACCACGGTTTGCGCAAAGAGGCCGACGATGAGGCCGAATTCGTGGCGTCCCTATCAGCCGGCTTAGGGCTCGCATACTACATAAAAAAGGAAGATGTTTCCCGCTATCGGCATCGTCACCGGTTGTCGCTCGAGGAGGCCGCCCGGATGAGGCGCTATGCGTTTTACGATGACATCGCGACCCGGCATCATTTCGACAAAATTGCACTGGGGCATCAAGCGGACGACAACGCCGAGTTGGTGCTGATGTTTATGATCAGAGGCAGCGGGCCAGTCGGTTTTTCCGGTATTCCGCCGGTGAGAGCGGGCAGGATCATACGTCCCTTGATCCGGTTGCACCGCCGGGACATTCTCGATTATCTCAAGACGATTGGCTTGGCATATGTCACCGATCATTCCAACCGGGACATGCAGTTTATGCGTAACCGTATCCGCAGCCATTTGGTGCCATTGCTGCGAGGTTCCTACAACCCGAAAATCAGCGAAGCGTTGAACCGGCTGGCCGACATTCAGCGAGAGGAACAAGAGTGGATCGAAGGCATTGTCGATACACTTTATCGCGATGTCCGACTGACCGATGATGCGAACCGTCTTCACCTGTCGATTACACAGCTGATGCGGCAACCCAGGGCTGCACAGCGGCGGATAATCCGGAAAGCCATTGGTGAATTAAAAGGCGATATGCGGCGGATTTCCTTTGCTCACGTGAGGGCGGCTGTCGATTTGCTTTCCGTCGACCGGCCGGACGGCATGCTGGACCTACCGGACGGCATCATGCTGGAGCGATTGGGAAACGTCTTGAATGTTTCAAAAAGAAGCGGACCGGCCAGGCCGAAATCAGATGCGCTCGAGGAGAACTACCCATTCACCTTTTGCTATAGTGTAAAAAAGCCAGATGAGGTGGCTGTGATCATAACGGTCGAAGAAATCGATTGCCGGGTCATTTTTTCGACTGTCGCCGGCGGCGCCTCTGAAAATCTTCGCCAAGCTGGACAGCAAGTAGCTTTTTTTGATATGAATAGCTTGAATTTTCCGCTCACGCTTCGCAATATTCGCGCGGGCGATCGTTTCCGGCCGTTCGGTCTGCAGGGTACTCAAAAGATCAAGAAATACTTTATCGATCACAAGGTGCCCAGAGAAAAGCGGCGGGCCTGTCCCGTTCTGCTGAATGGAGGCTGTATCATCTGGCTTATGGGACATCGATCGGCGGACGGCTGTCGCGTGACACCGGCCACGCGGGAAATCCTCAGGGCAGAGATAGCTTGTTTAACAGGTGATCATGATTAGTTTCAGAAGGCAAGCGTAAATCGCTAAACACATGCGCTACGACCGATAAACAGTTGACAAATTTTCCTTGATGACCGATGACGATGGGGCGATTTTTTCGTAAACCCTAAGAAACGTTGAATTACACCACTATTCAACCTTCCGACGGGCAACTTTTCAGCAGGAGGTAGGATCATTTGAATCCTTTTTATAAAAATTTGGCGCTGTGGCTGGTCATTACGTTGATGATGATCATGCTCTATAACCTTTTCAATCATCAGCAAATGTCGGATACCAGCATCGGCTACACCGAATTTTTAAGCATGGTCGATGAAGGTCGCGTTTCTGAAGTCGTCATTCAGGGGCAGGAACTTTACGTTACCGATACCAACCGCAATCGTTTCAAGGTTTACGCTCCCCAGGATGCGGATCTGATCAATATTCTGAGGCAGAAGAAAGTGGCGATTCAGGCCAAACCGCCGGCTGAAAATCCATGGTACATGTCCGTGCTCGTGTCGTGGTTTCCGATGCTGGTGTTAATTGGTGTGTGGATCTTTTTCATGCGTCAGATGCAAAGCGGAGGCGGCAAGGCGCTTTCATTCGGAAAGAGTCGCGCACGATTGATGTCGGATGGACAGACCAAAGTTACATTTGAGGACGTGGCCGGGATCGACGAGGCCAAAGAGGAGCTTTTTGAAATTGTCGAGTTTCTGAAGGACCCCAAGAAGTTCACCCGCCTTGGAGGCCGGATCCCCAAGGGGGTGCTGTTGATGGGACCGCCCGGGACAGGAAAAACCCTGCTGGCCAGGGCCATCGCCGGGGAGGCCGGAGTGCCTTTCTTCAGCATCAGCGGCTCCGATTTCGTTGAAATGTTTGTCGGCGTCGGGGCCTCGCGGGTACGCGATCTTTTCGTCCAAGGTAAGAAGAACGCGCCCTGTATTATTTTTATCGACGAAATTGACGCGGTCGGTCGACACCGGGGCGCCGGCTTGGGCGGTGGGCACGATGAAAGGGAGCAAACCCTCAACCAGTTGCTGGTGGAAATGGATGGTTTCGAATCGAACGAGGGGGTGATTTTGATTTCGGCTACCAACCGTCCGGACGTTCTCGATCCGGCTCTGCTGCGTCCCGGTCGCTTCGATCGCCAGGTGGTTGTGACACTGCCCGATATTAAAGGCCGTGAAAAGATTCTGCGCGTGCACATGCGCAAGACACCGATTGCCGACGATGTAAACGCACTGGTTCTCGCCAAAGGCACTCCCGGGTTCTCGGGGGCCGATCTGGAAAACCTGGTCAACGAGGCGGCGCTTCTGGCAGCCAAGCGCAACAAGGAAAAGATCGATATGTTCGATTTCGAGGACTCCAAGGACAAGGTTTACATGGGTTTGGAGCGCAAGTCTAAAGTCATCAAAGAGGAGGACCGCAAGACCACCGCCTACCATGAGGGCGGTCACGCGCTGGTGGCCAGATTTCTGCCCGAGACCGATGCGGTCAACAAGATTACGATCATTCCCAGGGGACGGGCGGCTGGTGTGACATGGTTCCTACCTGAAGAGCGGGACTTCAAATATAAGGATCAGCTGGAAAACGAACTGGCCGTCGCTTTTGGCGGTCGAGTGGCCGAAGAGATCGTTTTCAACCGCATCAGCACGGGTGCTGCCAACGACATCAAGCAGGCCACCATTCTGGCCGAACAGATGGTTCGAAACTGGGGAATGAGTGAGTTGGGACCGCTTTCCTATGCCAAGGGCGAGGAGCCTGTTTTCCTGGGGCGCGAGATTTCCCAACACCGGGATTACTCGGAAACCACCGCCCAGAAAATCGACGATCAAATCCACAATTTGATCGATTCGTCATACAAACACGCCAAGCAGGTTCTCGAGGGCAATTTGGACATTCTGCACAAACTCGCGGACTTGCTATTGGAAAAGGAAACCGTGCTCGGCAAGGAACTCGATGAGTTGATCTTTTCACTGAGACCTGGAATTAAGCTCCCTTCCCAAAAAGTCGAAGAGGATGAGGAAAAAGCGGCTGAACCTGTATCTGAGGCGCCTTCCGCGGCCCAATCCGATCCCGACGACAATGTTGAGAAAGAGCCTTCGGACCAGCCGCCAACCTGATTTCGGGTATGAAGACCGATATCGTAAAGCCCATATAACACTTTCGACTGACAGGATGACCGAAACGATTGATGAATGCCAGACGATGTTATGATCTGAGATGGAGTCGGTATTCACTTGCGCTCGGCCGGCGGACCTGCCTCATGGGGGTTGTTAACGTCACACCGGATTCTTTTTCGGACGGCGGAAAATTCCTCGCGCACGATGCGGCCGTTGCTCATGCGGAGCGCCTGGTTCAGGAGGGCGCGGACGTCATCGACATCGGCGGTGAGTCCACTCGTCCCTTCGCCGATCCGGTGCCGGTCGAAGTTGAGTTCGAGCGCGTGCTTCCGGTGATCGAGACGTTGGTCCAGCGTGTTGTGGTGCCGATTTCGATCGACACCGCCAAGGCCGCCGTCGCCCGCCGGGCGCTCGCGGCCGGGGCCTCAATGATCAACGACATCAGCGCCCTGAGACACGATCCCGAAATGACAGGGGTGGTGGCGGAAAGCGGCGTTCCGGTAGTTCTGATGCACATGCTGGGCACGCCGCAAACGATGCAGGTGACGCCGGTCTATCGCGATGTTGTGGCGGAAATCGGAGCCTTTCTAGCCCAGGCCGTAAATAAGGCTGAAAAGGGTGGCATAGCGCGCGATCGAATCATCATCGACCCGGGCATCGGTTTCGGCAAAACGGTCGACCACAATCTTCTGCTCATCAAAAATCTGGCGCAACTGCAAGACCTGGACCTGCCTATTTTAATCGGTCCTTCCCGGAAAGCCTTTATCCGTAAGCTGCTCAAGGAAAAGCCCGAAGAAGAAATCCGACCCGAAATGACAATTGTCGGAACCGGCACATTGGCGGCGGTGTGCGCCTCGGTTTTAAACGGTGCTCACATCGTGCGCGTGCACGAGGTTGCCAGCGCTCGCGCAGCCGTAAAAATCATCGATGCTATCTTGGACGCTTAGACCCGAGTACATGTAAAGGAGTTGCGGCAATGCTGCTCGTGATTGACGTTGGAAACACCAATACGGTCCTGGGTGTTTACGACGGCCTGCGTTTGATCAGGGACTGGCGATTGCGCACCGAGCGAAATACGACCGAAGACGAAGTCAACATTATCATCACCAGCCTCTTTGCGCAAAGCGGGATTCGACCCGAAAAGATAGATCGAACCATCATATCCAGCGTGGTGCCGCCGATGGTTACCATCCTCGATTCTTTTTGTCGTAAATATCTGGGCTATCCGCCGCTATGGGTGAATCCGGCTTCATACACCGGTATGCCGATCCACTATCGCAACCCTTCAGATGTCGGAGCTGACCGGATTGTCAACGGGGTGGCTGCCTTCGAAAAGTACCGGCAGAGCCTGATCATCATTGATTTCGGGACAGCAACCACCTTCGACAGCATATCGGAGAAGGGAGAGTACCTCGGGGGCGCGATCAGCCCGGGCATCATGATTGCCGCCGAGGCGCTCTTTATGAAGGCCTCGAAATTACCCCGGGTCGAAATATTTCATCCGCCTGTGAGTGTTATCGGAAAAGACACGGCCGCCAGCATTCAATCCGGGATCATATACGGTTATGCCGGCTTGGTGGACGGCATGGTACGACGGATGAGAAGCGAGATGGGATCGACACCAAAAGTCATCGCGACCGGCGGCCTGGCGGTTCTGATGTACGACGTGTCGGAAACGATCGAAGCGGTGGAACCCCAATTGACCCTTGATGGCCTGCGAATCATCGCAGCCGAGATGGGTGAGGCAGGTTGAGCCGGTTGGGCCCGTTTGCCCGTTGAGCCGGTGCAAGCGGTCGTAAAACAGATAAAACTTTCGAACCACCCAGAGCCAGATGTCTGACAAATTGCCTTACACCTGCCGCCACTATCGAGAAGAGATGGTTCTTCTGAGTCTCAGGAAACGCCTCAGCGACCCGGCGCTGACAGAAGACGAGCGGCAAGCTATCGAGAAAGAAATACTTTGCTTGGAAGTTCAGATGGGGATGGAGTGACGGTTGAGGCGGTTTAGCCCGTTGGCCCGTTTAGCCGGTTAGGCCGGTCTGTGCGTTGGATGAACTCGGAAAAGTAAACTCGCGGCTTTTGAGATAAAACACTTCATCTT
>JARROL010000105.1:0-9157 GCA_037383965.1 Desulfobacterales bacterium
ACACGATAACCGCGGTATGTATAAACAGTTTTTGTTTTAACGATTCTATTTCTTTCCGCAACTGTTCAATTTCAGTCTTTTTTTCTTCCATGGGAGCCCCTCGCTTTTTTCTCGTATTTTGTATCGGGTAGGGGATCGAGGACTTAACCTTGTCGGCTGCGCTTGCCTATATCCGATTTCCGAATGCACCTGAGCGGATAGGGTAAATTCAATCAAGCCTTAAGTCTAAGGCTGGTCCTCTTGTATTTTGCAAGTCCAATTCTTTTTCCATTTCTGGAGGCTTGTATTTATGAAGCTGGATTTTTTCATACTCCCTCACCTGCTAATCTGGGTTAATTGAATACGCTTATTTTTTTGAAAGCTTGACCGGTTCGCGTCCGGGAGCGGAAATTCCGCGGCGCTCGAGCAGCGAACCATCCTGCCGGTAAAGATCGATCAGCGCTTTGAGGTAGTTGGCAAGGGCCCGCACCTCGGCGATCCGGCTGACCAACAGATCCCGTTGAGCTTGAGCCACCAGAAAGCTGGTTGATTTTCCCACGCGCAGTTTTTCGGATTCGGTCCGGAGTTTTTCCTCGTCGAACATGCGGGTGACCGATGAGGCGGCAATCTGCTGTTTAGTGCGATTGACCGCAATGTAGGCAGAGCGGACATCGACTTCGACAAGCTGTGAAAGATTCTGCAGAGCTTTTTGTGCCTGCTCCCGAGTCAGCAGCGCCCGCCGGTGAATGGCTTTTGCATCCCGATTGAAAATGGGATAATTAAATCTGACACCCGCAAGGGCATCATAACGGTCTTTGGTGATATTGCCGATGGATGCGCCAAAGGAGTTCGCATACCCGCTTTTGCCCAGCGTGACAAACAGATCCAGTAAGGGCAGCAATCCGTTCTGAGTTTTGACGAGCTCCACATTGCCGCGTAAAATTTCCAAACGGGCCTGGTTCAAAATCGGACGCATGCGCATCGCTACGGCCACATACGACTCAACATCTTCAAGTTTGATTTCGGGCAAGGTCGGCTGATGGATCAAATCGACTTCCCGCTGCCAGATTCCCGGCCCCGAAGGGTTGAGAAGCCGAAGCAGTTGCAGGCGAATGGATGCCTCGTTGGCTCGCGCTTCGATGAGAGACTGCTCCTGTGCCGCAACCTCGGCCTGGACCGCGGCCAATTCAGCTCTGGCCAATCGGCCCACGGCGATGAGTTCTTTGGTCTCGTCGAGTTGCTGCCGGGCGACTTTCAGTGACTCCTCGACAATTTCGATTTGCCGTCGGGCCAGCGCATAGTCCCAGTAAATGCGTTGCACCTCCGCCACCAGAAATTCGGTAAACCCCCGCAACTCATATTCCGACATGCGCGTTTCCAGGCGTGCCTGCCGCAGCCGGGCCAGGTTGACGTCTGTTCCGTATCCTCTCAGCAGCGCCTGATTGACCGTCATGCCAAGCCGGGTTTCGTAAAAAGTGTCATCGTAAAGAGATGAGTCGTTCAGTTGAGTGGCGGCTTCCAGGGCAACCGTCGTCCCGGTCGGAAAGTACTGCTCCAGAGAGATGATGCCGTCGGCGGTATCGGTGGTGAAATCCTCGGTATCGGATCCGGATCTGGCGAGGCGCTCTCCTTTTATCCGACCGGCGGAGACTTCCGCGTCCGTTTCCGGATCGAAAACGGCTCTTTCCTGGTCTTCGAAGGTTTGACGGATCGAGGGATTCAATCTTTGCACTTCAAGTTCGCGGTTGTTCTCGAGGCAAAGCATGATCGCTTCGGTGACGGTGAGTTTCAACGGTCCCGGGGGCACCTTTCGCGCTGCAATCGTCTCGGGTTGCTCGACAGGCGTCGAGCGCATGTGCACCGCTGTATCGGCCGGCGCATTCGGCCCTCCCGCCGTGCGGTCAATCCTTTCCTCGACGAGCGTACAGGACATCGATGCCAGAAATACCCCACACACGGCGAGGAATACCCGTCGACCATGACACCATCTTTCAACCATCAAATATGATCCCCGCGAAGTCCGATATCGACCGATGGCGGTCATTTGGCAAGGTTTTTAAGCTTTTTTAAAAACACGTTTGACAGATTCTACAGCTTTTTGGTTCACAATGACAACCGATAACTCACTTGAGGTATGCGTTTACAGGGTACCGCATCTGCTATGTTGTCGCGCACTTGAAGTACAAAAGGTCGTCTGCGCACCCGGCGCCTTGCATCTGCCTGCCCAGTGAAATGCGAAGCCTATTTCACCGGGGCGGCACCCTGTAAATGCTTACAATGAGGTGGTTTGAAGCGCATCGGACTTTGTCACTCTGCGAACGGTTACCACTTGGCCATATGACGCGTCTGCATGGAACTTGGAAAGAGGAAAACAGTGCTGACGGGCTGCGACACGGTTTATTCAGCGACCAATTTCCGTTGCAATAAGAGCTCTAAAAGAGCACAATGTTCCCTTTTTCGGGTCAAGCAGCGCCTATGTTTAAAATGGCCCCATTATGATAAAAATGGCAAAAGGCATTTTACCATGAAATCGAGCGCCCCTAAATTTTTTATTCTGATGGCCCTTTGTATTGGAGCGGCAGTGGTAACGGGCTGGGTAATTTTCGGTCATTTCCAGGAACGGACCGGCCCGAGCAAAAGCGCTAAGACCTCACGACCGGTACCGGTGGAAGTGACTCAGATTCAGCGCGGGCCGATCGCGCTGCAGCGGACATTCAGCGGTGAACTGGAAGCCCTGGCCGAGTTTGTCGTCGCGCCGAAAATAAGCGGCCGCGTGGAGCGAGTGATGGTGAATATCGCCGATACGGTTAAACGCGGTCAGATTGTGGCCGAGCTGGACAATGACGAGTATATCCAGGCCGTCGCCCAGGCCCAGGCCGATCTGGAAGTGGCCAGGGCCAACCTGTCCGAGGCCGAGAGCGCCCTGGGAAATGCCAATCGCGAGTTTAACCGCACCCGGTCACTTTTGAAACGCGGCATCGCATCCGATTCTGAATTCGATGCGGCGCAGCAGGATCGACTGGCAAAGCAGGCGCAACTGAAAGTCGCTGCGGCCCAGGTAACCAAGGCCGCATCCTCGCTGGAAACCGCCAATATCCGACTCGGCTACACCAAGGTAACGGCGGGCTGGGCCGGTGGAGACGAGCAGCGCGTCGTCGCCGAGCGTTATGTAGACGAAGGCCAGACCGTCGCCGCCAACGCACCCCTGCTCATGATCGTCGAGCTCCATCCCATTGTCGGGGTGGTTTTCGTCACCGAGAGGGACTACGCCCAGCTGAAACCCGGGCAGCTCGTTTCGTTGACAACGGACGCCTATCCGGGCGAAGAGTTTACCGGCCGCATCGATCGAATAGCCCCCGTTTTCCGCAAATCCACCCGCCAGGCGCGGATCGAAATGATGATTGACAACCCGCAGCACCGGCTCAAACCCGGCATGTTCATCGTGGCCGCGGTGGAATTGGCCCGGGTTCCGGAGGCCACTATCGTCCCGGAGCAAGCGTTGACCATACGCGATGACAAGGACGGTGTGTTTATCGTCAGTGAGGATGGACGATCGGTCGCCTGGCGTGAGGTTAAAGTGGGCATCCGTGACGGCGGCCGGGTGCAGGTGGACGGCGAGAAGCTGACCGGTCGGGTCGTAACCCTGGGGCAGCAACTCGTAAAGGACGGCTCTCCGATCATGTTGCCTGCCGAGCAGGAAAAAACCGCTGCCGGCCGTAAAAAGGTCGGCTCCTGATGAATCTGCCAAACTTCAGCGTCAAGCGCCCGATATTCACGACAATGGTGACCTTGATCCTGGTCGTCCTTGGGGCCGTCTCTCTGAGCAGACTGCAGATCGACATGCTGCCCAACATCGAACTGCCAACGCTGAGCATCCGGACGGATTACGAGGGTGCCAGCCCCGAGGTCATGGAGCGGCTGGTCACACAAATTATTGAAGAAATCGTTGCCACGGTGCCCGGGGTAGAAGAAATCACATCATCGTCCTCGGAGGGCCGAAGCACGGTTCGTGTCAGTTTCGTGTGGGGCACGGACATCGACACGGCGGCGATTGACGTACAAGGCAAACTCGAAGACGAGATCAACGAGCTGCCGGAAGATATCGTCAGGCCCCGCATCCGAAAATTCGACATTGCCAGTTTTCCGGTCGTCCTGTTGGGAATTTCCAGCAATCTCGATCCCGTGGAACTGACCGAACTTATCGAAGTCCAGATCCGCTACCGCTTTGCCCGCATTCCCGGCGTTGCGCAGGTTGACGTCTGGGGCGGCTTCAACCGCGAGGTCCGGATCGAACTGGATCCCGACCGGATAAAGGCCGTCGGTCTGCCGCTGGACCGGGTGCTCGACGCCATTCGCGACGCCAACCTCGATCTTCCGGCGGGCAAGATCGAACAAGGGCGCTATGAGGTCATGCTGCGCGCACCGGCCGAATTTACCGATCTCGATCAGATTCGGGACACGGTCATCGTCCAGCGCGATGGTGCGGCCGTCACGCTGGGCCAAATCGCCACGGTCAAAGACACATATGAGAAATTGACCCGCATCGTGCGCGTCAACGGTGAGCGCGGTTTGCGTGTAGCGATTCGCAAACAGGCCAATGCCAACACCGTCGATGTGTCCAAGCGCGTTCTGGCTGAAATTGAAGCCGTCAATCATGCCTATCCTCAGATAAAGATTGTCCCGGTCATCAACCAGGGCAATTTTATCGAACGCTCAATCGCCAACGTTGCCCGCTCGGTCCTTTACGGCGGCGGACTGGCCATCGTGGTATTGCTGTTTTTCCTGCGCAACATCCGAAGCACGCTGGTGATTTCCCTCTCGATACCGATCTCAATCGTGACCACTTTTGCGTTAATCTTCTTCGGGGGTTTCACGCTCAATCTGATGACCCTGGGCGGCCTGGCACTGGGGGTGGGCATGATGGTCGACAGTTCCATCGTCGTGCTCGAAAACATCTTCCGCCGCCGCAATGAGAATGGCGAAGCCCCTAAGGAAGCAGCGGTGGAAGGTGCTCGGGAGGTGGGAACGGCCATCATCGCCAGCACCATAACCACGCTGGTCATTTTTCTGCCGTTGGTTTTCGTGCGCGGCGTCTCGGGCATCCTCTTTAAAGAGTTGGCGTACGTGATCATCTTTGCGCTGATCTGTTCGCTGACGGTGTCCCTGAGCCTGGTGCCCATGCTGGCGTCCCGTCTCCTGACACCAAGCCAACACCGGCTCGAAGAACCGGCCTCAGAAATGAACCGCTGGGCCGCCGCCGCCAACTCGGTCTTTTCGGGTCTCGAAAACGGTTACCTGGATTTGTTGCGATGGGCTCTGGGCCATCGTCTGCTCACCGCCCTTGCGGCGGCTGCCCTGCTCGGCGCAAGCTTGCTGCTTCTGCCCCTCATCGGCAGTGAATTTCTACCACCGAGTGATGAGGGCGAGGTTAGCGTCACCGGCAAGATGGAAATCGGTACCCGGCTTGAGCTGGTCGATCAACAGACACGCCTGATAGAGCAGATCGTTCAGCCGGCCGTACCCGAGGCAGTGGCCTCGGTGGTCAGTATCGGCGCCTCCGGTTGGCGGGCTGACGCGGGCTCAGAGGGTGAAATACGCCTGTCTCTGCTGCCGGCCGCCCAACGCGGCCGCTCCAATGTGCAAATCGCCCAAGACCTGCGGCGCCGCCTGGACGGCCGCATCCCGGGCATGGAAGTCCGGGTCCGGGCACCACAGGGTCAGTTTTTGCTCGAGCGACTCCTGGGCGGTGACGAGGGACTGACCATCGAGATCCGCGGTTACGATCTGGTCACACTCGATGCTCTAGCCGCGAGGGCGGCCAAGTTGATTTTGGATGTGCCGGGCATTACGGACATTCAGACCAGCCTCGAAGCCGGCATACCCCAGCAGGAAATCCGCGTGAACCGTGAGAAAGTCGCCGATCTCGGTCTGAGCGTTCGCGACGTCACCCAGCTCCTGCAAACCGCGGTGGCCGGTTCCAAAACCGGCGAGTACAGAACGGGGGGGAATTCTTATCGCATTCTGGTGCAACTCGAGAATGCCGAGAAACGCACCATCGACGAAATTCTCAATCTCACCCTGACGACGGCATCCGGTGAAAAGGTGGCGCTGCGCAACCTGGTCGCGTCTGAATCGAGCCGCGGGCCGATTCTGATCGACCGTAAAGACCAGCAGCGACAAGTGACGGTCAGCGCCAACGTCGCCGGACGCGATTTGGGTTCCGTGGCCGTTGACGTGCAGGCGCTGCTGGATCAAATCCCACGACCCGTCGGCTACGATCTGACGGTCGCGGGCAAATTCGAAGAACAGCAAAAGGCATCCCGGGAACTGGGCGTCTCACTCGTGCTGGCCTTGGTCCTCGTTTATATGGTGCTGGCCTGTCAATATGAATCGCTGCGGGATCCGCTGGTGGTCATGTTTTCCGTTCCATTGGCCGCTATCGGCGTGCTGGTGACATTGTTTATAACGAAAACGACGCTGAACGTGCAGTCCTACATCGGCTGTATTATGCTGGGGGGAATCGTGGTCAACAATGCCATTCTCCTGGTCGACCAGGCCGGTCGATTGGTTCAAGAAGGGATGCACACAAAAGATGCTCTGATCGAGGCCGGCCGTCGACGATTGCGGCCGATCCTGATGACGACGTTGACCACCATCCTCGGCCTGCTGCCGCTGGCTCTCGGCATCGGCGAAGGATCCGATGCTCAGGCGCCCCTGGCGCGGGCGGTTGTCGGAGGTCTGACCGGATCGACCTTGATCACGCTGGTACTCATCCCGGCGGTCTATTCATTGTTTCATCCGGATCCGAAAAGAGGCCGATAGCGGTCAGTTTTTTTGTTCACCGGCTCTTTGTGGTTTAGGTCTCACCGACCGGGTCTGCTCCGCCCCCAAAATGTAAAGGTCTCGATGACTCGCCGCTACCATAGACTATTTTCCCTCCCGTAATGGTCATCTCCACGCGGATGTCCCGGATGCGATTCGGCGGACAACGGGTCGGATCTTCGGATAAAACCACGCAATCGGCCAGTTTCCCGGGGGTCAGCGTTCCCTTCTCGGTTTCCATGAACTCCGCGTAGGCAGAGCCTTTGGTGTAGGCCTCGAGGGCTTCATAGGGGGTAATTTTTTCGCCGATTTGGCGGTTTACGGCCAACTGGATCAGCTCCAACGGCTTGAACCGCGATTCTCCCGGGACATCCGAACCAAAGGAGAGCGGAATACCCGCGTCAAGGATTGATTTGAAAGCGTAAGCTCTCTCGGCTCTTTCTTCACCCAGCAATCCTTGGTCTTTTTCCAGATTGATAAGCGCCGACGGTTGGACGGCCAGCAAAATGCCCCAATCCGCCAGTCGCTCCAAGTCCCGGGGCGCAATTAATTGAGCGTGCTCCAATCGAAACCGCAAGGCCCGGACGCGGGTTTTCGCCTTTTGAAAATTATCGAGTGTATCCAGAAATTGTCGAATGGCCCTGTCTCCGATGGCGTGAAGGGCGAGTTGCCGCTGTTGCCGAATGCCTTTTCGAATTTCGTGATGAAGCCTTTCAGGTGATACGGCCGGCAAACCGACGTTATCCGGTTCGCCCCGGTAGGGTGACTCGAGCATGGCCGTGCGCGTGGAGAAGGTCCCGTCGATAAAAAATTTACGGGGCCCCTTTCGGACCCAGCAAGGGTCATAGCGCTTGTGTTCCAGCCATATTCTGGACCATGCGGGCTCACCGCGGGACCAGCAGGAAACCCTCGCCGTCAGGGCCCCTCTACTTTTCAAGCGCTGGAAATGACTGACGGTAGGAGGAAACCAGGTGTTATCCTGAACCGATGTCATTCCGTTTTCCCGGAAAAGGGTCAGGGCGGTATCAATCAACCCGGCGCGCAGTTTGGGTCGCAGGTTCATCTGCATAAAACGCTTGTAATGAACCGGATAGGCGGCCTTGTCCTTCAGGATCCCGGTCGGTTCTCCGGCGCCGTCTTTTTCGATGGCACCACCCGGCGGATCGGGAGTATTCGCGGTCACTTTCAACTTTTTCACAATAACCGTATTGACCCAGACGGCATGACCCGAGTATTGAAAAAGGGCGACCGGTCGTTCCGGGAATACACGGTCAAGGAGTTTACGGTGGGGATCGGGGCAAGACGGGTAATCCCAGCCAAAGGCATACAGCGTTTGGCCCTTATCAAGTGTTTTATCCACTGCCAGCAGTTTGTCGATGATCTGCTCCTTATCGAGTCCTGAAAGGTTGGGTCGCGAAAAATAATCGCCCATATAAATGGCGTGCAGGTGATTGTCGTTGAATCCCGGTATCAGCGTTTTGCCGTCCAGGTCGATTGTTTCAAAGGTTGGGTCGCGAAAAATAATCGCCCATATAAATGGCGTGCAGGTGATTGTCGTTGAATCCCGGTATCAGCGTTTTGCCGTCCAGGTCGATTGTTTCCATGCCGGGGTCTTGATACGGTGCCGCACCTTGCGCCCACCCCACATAAGCGATACGGTCTTGTCGAATCACCATCGTATCCGCCGCTGGAATCGATTCGTCAAGGGTGACGATGTTACCGTTTGTCAATGTTATACCGGCCACGATGAGGTCATCTCGGTTCGGGGTCGCAGTCAAAAAAGAGTGTGCGTGAAAACGCCGGAGATGAATTTATCAAACACAACATAAGGCACGTCGCTAACAGTGTCTATTGAGCGGTTCTATTGCGAAAATAGAATCAGACCCGCAATGAGAATCGTGACCCCAAAACGCGGGACCAGTGGTGGCCATGAGCGTTTAGAACGTCAATAAGATAGGATCCTCCGACCCTGTGAATGGTAACGAGAATTCAGGTGTCTCACCAAGGCGCTGAATAGAGTTCCTCGTTTGCCAAAGGTCGACCACGCGTGTAAAAGGAGTACCTTTTTCGGGACAGGTCGCGATATGAACGGCGGAATGATTTGAAAAAATATCGTCTGAGATCTTGCGTCAACCGCTCAACGTTATTAAATTTCCCGCTCTTGGATCATATACGATAGAGTCGATAGAGGAAAAAGGAAATCAAAGTGCAATGAATCCGAAGCGGTGCGTCAACGATACCAACCGATAGAATGGTACGGTCAATCAGGGGGGAATACAGCCAATGCACAGCGTTAAACGGGTGTCGAACAGAGTCGCGTTTCCCATTCTTTTCTTCAGTCTTTTAGTCGCAGGCC
>JARROL010000106.1:0-8272 GCA_037383965.1 Desulfobacterales bacterium
GCTTAAAAAGAGACGGAAGCAAAGCTGCATGAAAAATGATAACAATTTAAGCACGATATATAAGTGCAATAAAAAAAGTGCAGCGCAATAAAAATACGGCATACCCTAAATGGTGATTGGTCACGCCTGGGAAATACCGCTCAGCCGAGTTTGCATTTATATAATTGTAATTATTGATAAAACAGTAATTTTTCTTTTGGAGGGCACGGGTTGTCATGACGTGATTTGGGTGGTATGGATATTGCTCCGTGTTGTGGGTGTTTCCGTTCGTCTTCGATCGGACATTGCCTGAAAACGGTATTGACTGTGGAAATGGCGTCATCCGTTCGAACGGATGAAAAGTAACGGATTTATACATCAATTTTGGAGGATTGTCATGGAAAATGAAGTCTACAGTTTGTGTTTCATGTGCTCGGTCCGCTGCCCGATCAAGGTGCAGGTCAGGGACGGGCAGGTGCGGTGGATCGAGGGCAATCCGCTTGTTCCTGGAATGGAGGGCAGCCTCTGCCCCCGCGGGGCGGCCGGCGTCAACATGCTCTACGACAATGAGCGCCTTCAGTCACCGTTGATCCGGGACGGCGAGCGCGGTGCCGGCAAGTGGCGCAAAGTCGGCTGGGACGAGGCCCTTGATTATATCGCCGACAAACTTAAGGACATCATCGATAAAGACGGTGGGCAGAGCGTCGTCCTCGGGGAACGGACCCAGCTCGCCACCCACGTCAGCAACTCTATTTTGAAGGCAATTGGCTCGCCCAACCACTTCACGCATGACGCGCTCTGCAAGGGCTCGGTCAACACCGCCTGCCGCTCGCTTTTCGGCTACACCGATGCGCAGTTGGGTATCGACTACAAGAACACCAAACACATCGTCCTTTACGGCCGCAACATTTTCGAGGCCATATCGGTCAAGGAAGTCAACAATCTCACCCAGGCGCTCGAAAATGGGGCCAAGTTGACCTACATCGACCCTCGCGTGACGGTGACGGCTACCAAGGCGCACCGGTACTGGATGATACGTCCGGGAACGGACCTGGCCCTCAATTACGCCCTGATCAACGTCATTCTCAAGGAACGCCTCTACGACAGCCAATACGTGGACCGCTGGGTGAAGGGTTTGGCGGATCTGCAGGATTTCGTCCAGCCCTATACGCCGCAGTGGGCCGAGGAAGAAACCGGCATACCGGCCGATGAGATCGTAACGTTTGCCAGGGAGATCAGCCGGGATAAACCGGCCGTGATCTTTCATTTCGGCTACCGTGGGGCGAGTTACACCAACGAAATCTACCAGCGGCGTGCGATCATGATCTTGAATTCGTTGATGGGCAGTGTCGAGGCCAAAGGCGGTTTCTTCATCAAGAAGGGCCCGGGCGAGGTGGGCGGCAAACCGGCCCGTAAGCTCACGGAGCAGGAATTCCCGAAGCTCGACCTCACGCGATTCGACAAGGTCGGCACGCCGGAATTCCCGCTGCCGGACCCGAACCATGGTGTGGCCCAGATTCTGCCGTACGCGATCTTGAAGGAAGATCCTTATCCGATCAAGGCCTTGATTGCCTACCGTCTCGATCCCCTGGGATCGATTCCGGACACCACATTGACCAAGAAGGCGCTCGACAAGCTCGATCTGCTCGTCACCATCGACATCAATTACAGCGACATCGCCTGGTACTCCGACGTGGTACTGCCCGAGTCGTCCTATCTCGAACGCACCGACTGCATCCAGCAGGCCAACGGTCTCAAACCACAGATGTTCCTGCGACGCCAGGCCGTCGCACCGCGCTACGACACCCGTGAAGGGGCCGTGATTTTGAAGCAGATAGCCGAACGGATCGGTGTCGGGCGTTATTTTCCGTACGAAAACATGGAAGAGTTGGTGCGCTGGCAGCTGGACGGCACCGGATTCTCCCTGGACGATTTCGATGCCAAGGGCTTTGTCGCTTACGGCAAAGATCAGATCTTCTGGGATCGCAAGGACGGACTCAAGTTTAAAACCCCATCGAAGAAGATCGAGTTCACATCCGCCCTGCTGGAAAGCGCCGGGTTTAAATCTTTTCCGGTCTACGAATCGGTTGTGCGACCGGACGGCGGCAACTTCCGCCTGGTGACCGGTCGGATCGCCCTGCACACTCACGTCTCGACCCAGAACAATCCCTACTTGCACGAGATCGCACCGGAGAACGTTTTGTGGATCAACACACGCAAGGCGGCCGAACTGGGTATCAAAAACAACGATGTCGTCGAGGTGGCGTCCGAAAAGGGTGCTGGCAAGATCAAGGCCTTCGTCACCGATATGATTCATCCGGATACGGTCTTCATGCTGCACGGTTTTGGTCACGAAGCCAAACTGGCCTCTCGGAGTTACAACAAGGGGGTGTCCGACAGCCTGCTACAGAAAAATGTCTCGGATATCATCGGCGGCAGTCCGGCCCTGCACGAAACATTCGTAACCGTCAATCCGGCCTAAAACCTGTTTACGGTCGCCTTCAGCTGGAGGAATTCAATGAGCAAGTATTACCTTTTTCAGGATACCAAGAAGTGCATCGGCTGTCACACCTGTACCATTCAGTGCAAGAGTCATAAAAACCTGCCGGTTGGCCCCCGGATCAGCCAGATCATCGCAGTGGGACCGAAATTTGTCGGTGGTCTACCGCGGGCTTCCTATGTCTTCATGCCCTGTTTTCACTGTGAAGACCCCTGGTGTGTCGCCGCCTGCCCAACCGGCGCGATGCAGAAACGCGCCAAGGACGGCATTGTTTTCATCGATTTCGATCTGTGTGTCGGCTGCAAGGCCTGCATCACGTCCTGCCCGTGGGGTGCCCCGCAATGGAATCCCGAAACCGGTAAAGCGGTCAAATGCGACTATTGCGTGGACCGCGTGGATCAGGGGCTCAAACCGGCCTGCGTGACGGTTTGTACGACCCACTGCCTCGATTTCGGAAAAGTGGAGGACACGACCCGGATCCGCCGTGAGCGTCACGCCCAAGCCGTCGCCGCACTCGATCAAAACGCTTAGCGGCTTGGATCTTGGTGCGATCGTGGCTTTAAAATCCTTAGGGATGTGAGGAATCCATGCCTGCAAAGACCTGTCCGGTGACCCGCACGGTCACCGAGTTGAAGCACACCATTGACGCCGGTCGGCTGCAGCACCCCCGCAGCCGCAGGATAGCCGAAGAGATCCTTCAGCTGCTCAACGACATTGCCTGGGGCCGCGCCGGTGATAAACACATTCCTGCCATTATCTCTCTGGCGGACGAACTGGCTTATGACGAGGCCGATGCGACGGCTATGGAAACATCCGCATATCTGCACGATGCCGTCGATTATAACCGCGAGGTGTTCGTCAGCCACATCGAAACCCACAACTGTTCGACCGGCGACTGCGTCAAACTGGCGCCCGCTCCCTGCCAGATGACCTGCCCGGCCGGACTCGACATTCCCACCTATGTGACCCTCATCGGAATGGGCCGGGATGCGGAAGCCATCGACGTGATCCGCAGGGACTGTCCCTTTCCCTGGGTGTGCGGCCTGGTCTGCACGCGCCCCTGCGAATTCATGTGCGTTCGCGCCCGAATCGACACACCGATCTCGATCAAATTTCTCAAGGGCTTTGCCGCCGAGAGGGCCATGTCCGAAGGCAGCTACCGTAATCCGGAAAAGGCGCCGGACAAGGGTCAAAAAGTGTGCGTGATCGGCGCGGGCCCCGGCGGGATGAGTGCGGCCTATTACCTGATCTTGAAAGGCTACGGTGTACGGGTGATCGAGCAGCAACCGATGGCCGGCGGCATGTTGCTGCTGGGCATCCCCCGCTATCGCCTGCCGCGGGAGATCATCGATCGTGAGGTTGCCATGTTGACGGACCTGGGGGTCGAGTTCACTTTCAACACCCGTTTCGGACAGGATGCGGCCCTGGCGGACCTCAAGGGCGAAGGATTCGATGCCTTCTTCTTTGCCATTGGCGCCCATCAAGCCTTCAAGTTGGGGATTCCGGGCGAGGAAGGGTGCCCACAGGTCCTCGAAGCCATCGCTTTTCTGCGGCGGGTCGCCCTTGGAGATAGAACGGTACCCGGCAAAACGGTGGTGGTGATCGGCGGCGGGAATGTGGCCATCGACGCCGCCCGAACCTGCCTGCGGCTGGGGTGCCGGGAGGTGACACTCGCCTATCGGCGCGCGCGGACCGAAATGCCGGCCGACCGGGAGGAAGTCGAGCAGGCCGAAGAAGAAGGCATAAGGTTCGCCTTTCTGACCATTCCCATCGAAGTCGTTAAAAACAACGGCGGCATCGACGGCCTGCGCTGTCTGAGGGCCGAACTGGTCAAAATGGAAGGCCAGGACCGCCGGTATCCGAAGCCGATCGAAGGAAGCGAGTTTTTAATGCCGGCCGACGTGGTCATCAGTGCCATCGGTCAAAAGGTCGACAACACCTGCATGACGGAGGTCAATGGGCTCGACTGGACCCGGCGCAACACCATCCAGGTCAACACGGCCACTATGGAGACCTCACGAGCGGGTGTGTTCGCTGCCGGTGACGCGGTGACCGGACCGGCAACAGTGATCGAAGCCATCGGCGGCGGCAAGCGGGCGGCTGAATCGATCGACCGTTACCTGTCGGGCATCCCCCAACCGAGCATGCCACGGGTTCCGGTGCGGCGTGGCCGGATCGATTGGCTGGAGGTGCCGGCCAGCACCAAAATGACGCTGAAACGTCCCGATATGCCGCTTCTGAATCTCGATCGCCGACGGACGACATTTCAGCAGGTGGAGTTGGGATATCCTGAAAACGCCGTCCGAGAAGAAGCCCGGCGCTGCCTACGCTGCGATATCTGTTTGCGCTGCGGCAAGTGCGTGGAGATTTGCCGCGACAAAATGGGAGTCAACGCGCTGCAGATGGGCTATTTCGACTTCGATCATCCGGTGGAGACTGATTTCAGGATAACCGCCGAGCGCTGTATCGCTTGCGGTGCCTGTGCCGCCAACTGTCCAACCGGCGCCATGCGGATGGAAGACAGGGGCCATGAGAGAATTCTGTCTTTATGCGGGACGATTCTGAACCGCCAGAAACTGTTGACGTGCGAAGATTGCGGGGCGGTCCTGGGACCGGCCCGCTATATCGAATTCGTCCGCAAGCGGACCAAGACCGTGGCCCGGGCCGCCGGTGCCCGAGCGCTTTGTGACGCCTGTTCGCGCCACTCGAGTGCTAAAATCACCACGGATAGCCTTCCGAGTCAACCAAAGTAAATCGAGGAGACAGCAAGATGGTATTTCGTCGTGGTCAGAGAGTGGAAATCTATCGGCGATCCGGAGACGAGAGTTGGGAAGCCTATATGGATGAATACATCGGTCTGCACGGCCGCATCACCGATCCAGACAACACCATCAACGATCCCGATGCTCTGGTGGAGGTCAGCCTGGTGGGCAAGGGGACGCACCGTTTTCCCCAGGATTGCCTGCGCCTTCTGGAAGATTAGAACCGGGGAAAAACATTGTTTGGATCTCCCGTCAACCTGAGAGGATCATTGCAATGGTCGTATCGGACTTATTGAAAAAAATGGGCCGATCGGTTTTCACCATGGAAAGCGACCGGACCGTTGACGACGCCATCAATGCGCTGACGGCCAACAAGGTCAGTGCGCTGATCGTCACCGAAAACACCCGGCCTGTGGGGATATTTGCCGAACGGGATGTTCTGCGGACTTATCTGCGGGACAAAACCAAATCGTTTGCCGATGTCCGGTTGGGCGATGCGATGACGGCAACCCTCATCACGGCAAAGCCCGCTGACAAGATCGATACGGCCATGAACGTGATGCTCAAAGCCGGTATCGGTCATCTGCCCGTGATCGAAAATGAAAAGGTTATCGGCATGCTGACGGCCAGCGATCTGGTCGAGTATCGGTTGACGTCACTCGATGACGAAATGCATCACTTGAAAGAATATATTGCCGATCTGCACGATGCGGGATTGGATTGAAGCTCTCGAGAAAACAAGCCGTTCGAATCAGGCAGCAAGCCCCCGGCCGCCAGGCTGAAAAATTTCAGAACGAAACTTGAAACTCAGGGTAACCCGGCACTTGTAACCTGTAAACTCGTGGTGGCGCTTCCGCGGGTTTCACATCCATTTGAAGTGGTCCTTCTTGCGGAGATAATCAATGATTCATATCACCATTGACGGCCGGGAATACGACGCCGAAGCAAACCAATCCGTTCTAGAAGTATTAAAAGCAAACGGCATCCGCATTCCCACCCTTTGCTACCATCCCGCTCTCAAGCCTTCAGGCTCATGCAAGCTATGTGCGGTCGAGGTGCCGGGCCGTGCATCGGGGCGAAAAATAGCCATGCTGTCCTGCATCCTCAAAGTCAAGGACGGTATGGAGATCAGGACCACGGGGGAATTGGTGGAACGGGCCAGAATTCAGGCGTTCAAAAATCTCTTGCAAATGGCGCCGCAAGCCGAGACCATCGTTGCCTTGGCCAAATCTTTCGGCATCGCTGTCGGTTCACCGCCCGACGGCTGCATCCGCTGCCGGCTGTGCATCCGCGTCTGCAAAGAGATCGTCGGCCCCGGTGCTTTGAAAATGGAGCAGCGCAACGGTCAGAACTTCGTCGTGCCCATAGAGAATCGTTGCATCGGTTGCGGCACCTGCGCCAACATCTGCCCGACTCGGGTGATCAAGGTCGAAGACCTGGAAAATGTCAGAACCATTTCAATTCGCGATCAGGTGATCGGCCGGCATCCTCTGGAGCGGTGCGAAGGGTGCGGCAGGCTGTTTGCCACCCCGAAATTCCTCGAGCATATCCACCGCAGGACCGTTGCCCACGCGGACGTCAAGACACACCATAAATACTGCCCGACGTGTGCCAAGCTGTTTTCGGATCGGATTAGGTCCCTGAGCGAGCGGTCCAAGCGCTGATGCCTTATCAGTCTCACAGAATTGTTTAAATTTCCTGTCAGGAGGCAGTAGATGGCGAGGATTCTCATACTGGACGATGTTTCCGACGCCGTGCGCCTGATGGCCAGGCTGTTGAAAGAAAACGGTCACACCGTCTTCCCCTTCACCGATGAAGAGCCGGCACTCGACTTCATTGCCCAAAACCCCGTCGACCTGGCGATCCTCGATATCAAGCTTAAAAAAATGAGCGGTATCGACGTCCTGGCGAGAATAAAACAGATCGCGCCGGCTATTCGCACCCTCGTGTTGACCGGCTACCCCACCGTGGAAACCGCCCGGGAGTCGATCCGACTGGGAGCCGGCGAGTTCTGCGTCAAACCGATCGACAACGCCGAACTCGAGGAAAAAGTGTCCCGGCTTCTGACCGCAGACTAATCGGGGGGTTGTTAGGAATCGTATTTCAGAAAAATATGTAATACATTTCCGTAGTACAGTTTTTCAGGATCGTCATATACAAATTATTATTTGAAATTATTATATAAAAATTTATGATAAATACGGTATGAAATTTGCTCTGGCGTTTGGGTGTTCAGTTGATTTTCCATACAGGCCGCAAGGGTCGGCAATCGTGTTTAAACAGCACATCATCAAACGACTTTCGATACCGGGGTGGACGCTTTCAATCCGATGATGCCGTCAAACGTCAAACTGCTTCCTTACTTTCCGGTCCGGCATCCCGCCTGCCGGACCGATTCATCTCATCAGCCTCCTTCGCCGGCCGTCGGTCGCCGGAGCGGTCTGGCAATTCGATCACCGCATCTCCAGGGCATCATCGGTTGTGCGAGTCGCTCCTATGAATCCGCTCGCCATTGCAGCGACGATAACCGGGTTGTCTCCGGACGGCTGATCGACATTTACGCCTGACGAAGTGCTGCTGAACCTTCGGGGGTTAATTCTGTGGCGGCGGAAAATTTCGGAGAATTTCGTCGACCGCTGCCTTGATCAGTTGGTCTTTTTCTTGCGGGTTCAAGCCCGGATTCACACGCGCATGTGTTACGCCCCACCAGACGAGCTGTCGGGATGCCGGGAGCAGTAAGTTCAAGCTCAATATGGCCTCTCGGTAGAGCCCATATTCTGAGGGCCCGCCGGTGGAGTCGATTTGGCTCATGGCGTCGACCATGGGTTCGATGAGAAAATCCGGTTTAGGTTTGAATTCGGTATAATCCCTGAAGTTTAAACTGATGTCGACATAATATTTAACCCTTTCGGTGTTCAGCGGAGTGATCGCGGCGGTAACCGGAAACGGCAGCCAGGCATAGTGCCGCATAGTGGTAAAATCGGCCCTGATGTCGTAGTCGTACGTCGTATCGTAAATCGAGGGTTTGCTC
>JARROL010000107.1:0-8256 GCA_037383965.1 Desulfobacterales bacterium
CTTGGCGGCAGCATCGATGACCGTAAACCCGGTTGCATCCACGCCCTGCAATATTTCGGCCGTGCGCCCGACAGTCTGTATGATGCCGTTCTCGGCGATGAGCGCCCCGTCTTCAATAACGTTCAGTTCGGCCATCTCCCTGCCGCTCTTGGCCGTGAATCCACTGCAGGTCACCAACTGCGCAGCGTTCTTGATGATGAGGTTGCCGGTTATCATGTTGCTATTTGATGTAGTAGCCTGAAACGCGCCACTGACCGTCTTTGTCCAGCATGGGTGTGATCGTTTCGACGGCGGCGGTCTTGTTTTCCAGTTTCAAGCGTCACCTTTCTCACTCATACACCCTTGTCTCCAGCACCTGCTCTGCCGAAAAGTCCTCCAGCCCGAGGTAGTAGACGGCAGTGTCGACCAGCGCCGCCATCGGCACCAGGCCGACGATCTCGCTGCCGATGACGTTTACTCCGTAGCGACGGGCCTCGATCCGGATCAGTTCAAAGGCCTGGTAGAGAGCGGTTTGAGTGTAATCGGTCATGTTGATCGACACCTGCACGATGCCGCGCTCCTGGAGCCGAACCCCCATGGCCTTGCAGTAGCGCAGGCCGCCGTTGATGTACCGCACTCGCCTTGCGATGCCGTCGGCGATCTCCAGCCGGTCGGTGTCGAGGTTGACGTTGAAAGCCACGAGGGGCATGCGGGCGCCGACCGCCGTAACACCGGCACTCGGATGGATTTCCGGTGGACCGTAGTCGGGCATCCATTCAGGCGCCTTCATTTTTTCGGCCATCCCTTCGAACTGTCCTTTGCGGATCGCGGCCAGATTTTGCCGCTCCGGACGGCTGGCCGAGGCCTCGTAGAGGAAAACCGGCAGGTTGTACTGTCGGGACGCGTCCGCCGCAACCACCTTTGAAATGTCGACGGCTTCCGCCATCGTGACGCCTTTTACCGGTATGAACGGCACCACGTCCACTGCTCCCATGCGCGGGTGCTGCCCCTGGTGCCGGCGAAGGTCGATGACCGCGATCGCTTCACCCATGGCCTCGATCACGGCGTTTTTCAGGGCCTCGGGCGCACCGATGACCGTCACGACCAGTCGATTGTGATCTTCGTCGCGCTGCGTGTCGAGCAACCGGACGCCGGCCTTGTCTTTAAAAGGCGCAATGATCTTTGCGATATTCTTGCGGTTGCGTCCCTCGCTGAAATTCGGAACGCACTCGAGTATCTTCTTCATGGCGAAGCCGGCTCCCTTTATTTCATTTCAGTCATTGTGATTTGCTTGTTATTTGTGATTTGGAGTTACCCACCGAAACTTGAACACTTCCTCTCATGTACAATTGACGGAGGCAGCCAGAGGCAGTTTTGAACCTTCGACCGCTCAAACTAAGCTAAACACTCATTGGCCTGGGTCACCATGGTGAATGAAAATTCTATTTTCGTAATAAACACTCATCGCCCCGGCCACCACATTTCAAGGAAATGACGCGCCGGAGCCCGGATGAGCGGTTGAGAAGGCGACTGACTGTCTGAGATGCCTACAGGGTCTTAGACCGGACCCAACGCCGATGCGCCCTGTAAAGCACAACCGTCAAACCTGAACCGAACACCCATTCAACGCCGGGCGAAGTCCGGTCTTAGGGCCTGTTGGCATCGAGTTTCAGGCGACATTCGAAACCGTTTATCCGGGCGGAGGGGACTACCTCGCCAGCGGGTTTGGTTTTATTTTCGTACTAAAGTAACAAGTCTTGCGGGGACCTCAGAATGCCGATTATCGGTGGGCGTCGTCCAAGGCCTCATCGACAAGCTTGGCAACCGCTTCATCGTCGGCCAAGAAAGGCAAGGTAATGTGATTGGTCCCCTGGTGCCCGGCATTGAAGTCGATGCCGGTGGCAACGGCGTTTTCGTTGCGCGCCCATGCCCGCCGTGCCACCCCGCCCATCACATCCCAGGGAATCGCGAGACGGATGATCGCGTCCACCCGCTCGCTTCCGTCCAGCACCAGGCCGAAGCCTCCGTTTATGGCCTTGCCGATTCCGACCCCGCCGCCGTTGTGCAACGCCACCAGGCTCATGCCCCGTGCGGCGTTGCCGGCAAAGCAATGCGTGGCCATGTCGGCCATGATGTTGCTGCCGTCCTTGATATTGGCCGTTTCCCGGAATGGTGAATCCGTGCCGCCGGTGTCGTGGTGATCCCGGCCGAGCATCACCGGTCCGATTTCCCCACTGCGCACCATCTCGTTGAACTTGAGGGCGACCGTCGTTCGGCCGGGCGCGTCCAGATAAAGAATCCGGGCCTGGGTACCGACCACCAGTTGGTGCCGGTCGGCATCCCGGATCCAAACGTAGTTGTCGCGGTCCTGGTACCGTCGTTCGGGATCGATGCACGCCATGGCGGCCCGATCGGTCTTGAGCAGGTCTTCCCGTTCACCACTGAGGCATACCCAGCGAAAGGGACCGTACCCGTAGTCGAACAGCAGGGGTCCCATGATGTCCTCGACGTAGGACGGAAAAACGAACCCGTCCAGCGGATCTTTACCGTTTCTGCAGATGCTCTTGACCCCGGCATCGTAAACCGCTTTCATGAAACTGTTGCCGTAGTCGAAGAAGTAAGCCCCCCGCTCGACCAGGGTCTGGATCAATTCAAAATGGCGTTTGAGGGAACGATCGACGAATTGTCTGAACTTGAGCGGTTCGGCCCTCAGCATTTCCGTGCGCTCGTCGAACGTCAGCCCCTGAGGGCAATACCCTCCCTCATAGGCGGCATGACATGAGGTCTGATCGGAAAGCAGATCAATGGTGACGTCATGATGGACCGCGAAATCGAGCAGGTCGACGATGTTGCCGTGAAGGGCGATCGCCGTCGCCCGGCGTTTCTGCTGGCATGCTTTGGCCATGGCGAAGGCCTCGTGGGGATCGTCGCTGACGGCGCGCACCCACCCCTGGTCATGGCGTGTCTGGATCCTGGAACGGTCGACCTCGGCGATGATGCTAACGCCGCCGGCTATATCAACCGCCTTGCCCTGGGCCCCGCTCATCCCGCCCAGTCCGGAGGAGACGAACAGACGGCCGGCCAGGTTTTCTTCACGCGCCAGTCCGAGCTTCAACCGGCCGGCGTTTAAGACGGTGCTGTAGGTTCCGTGTACGATGCCCTGGGGGCCGATATACATCCAGCCGCCGGCCGTCATCTGGCCGTAATTGGCCACGCCGAGCGCCGCGGCACGGCGCCAGTTCTCCGTATTGTCGAAAGCCCCCACCATTAAAGCGTTTGTGATGATAACGCGCGGGGCGGTTTCCGATGAGGCAAACAGGCCGAGAGGATGACCGGAGGCCACCACCAGCGTCTGGTCACGGGTCATGATTTCCAGATAACGCCTGATCAACCGGTACTGCATCCAGTTCTGACAGACCTGACCGGTCTCCCCGTAGGTCACGAGTTCATAAGGATACAGGGCGATTTCGAAGTCCAGATTGTTGTCGATCATGACCTGAAAAGCACGGCCTTCCTGGCAATTGCCCTTGTAACTGTCGATCGGCAGTCCCCGGATGCACCCTTCCGGCCGGAACCGATAGCCGTAAATCCGCCCGCGCGTCATCAACTCGTTCAGAAACTCCGGGGCCAGAACGGGATGCCACTCTGCAGGCACGTAGCGCAGCGCGTTTTTCAAGGCGAGTTCGGTATCGCGGCGGGAGAGGGAAAACTGTCTTTTGGGAGCCCGGCGGATGCCATCGACAAATGACGGTATGGTTGGCAGGTCGCCGAAAAGCTGATCCAACCGTACGCTCATGGCGGCGGCGATTTGACGGTTGTCGATCATGAGTGCGTTCCTTTGCCGATCAGGGTCAATGCACTGCAATATAAAACAATATGCGAACCCGCCTGAAAAAATCAAGACTAGCGGCGGGATTGTGTTTTCACGGCATCTGTATTATCGAATGCGGATTATGTTTTAAAAATGGAGGCTGTCGATAAACGTCACAATGGAAACGGTAGCGAGATGAAGACGATAAAGATAGGAATGGAGGGCTTGACCCTGACCGAGCTGGTGGCTGTAGCCCGAGACAGGGGCCGGGTCGAATTGAGCGCCGATTCGCAAATCCGCATCCGTGATGCCCGCCGGTTGATCGAGCGCTGGGTTGCCGAGGGCCGGACCATTTACGGTGTCACCACCGGTTTCGGCGCACTGAGCGATGTGGCCATTTCCGGAAAGGACACCCGCCGCCTTCAGGAAAACATCCTCATGAGCCATTCTGCCGGCGTAGGAGCGCCCCTTGACGAAGAGACGGTCCGGGCCGTCATGCTCCTGCGCGTCAAGGACATGGCACGGGGGCACTCGGGCATCCGCTTGGAGACGGTCCATTTTTTACGTGACCTGCTCAACCGCGGCGTCTGTCCGCTGGTACCGGAAAAAGGATCGGTGGGAGCCAGTGGAGACCTGGCACCTCTGGCCCACTTGGCCCTGATTCTGCTCGGCAAGGGCGAGGCCTTTTTCGAGGGTGAACGGATGTCGGGGGCCGATGCTCTCGAAAGGTGCGGCCTGACGCCGATCCGGCTCGAATCGGCCGAGGGCCTGGCCCTGGTCAACGGCACACAGGTGATGACCGCTATCGGCGCACTGGCGGTTTACGACGCCCTGCAATTGTCCCGGCTGATCGACATCGCCGCCGCCATGAGCCTCGAGGTGCTGATGGGCAGCCGCACTGAGTTCAATCCGCGCATACACCGCGTCCGCCCGCACCCCGGCCAGGCCGCAGCCGCCGACAACATGGAACGCATCGTACAAGACAGCGAGATCATCACCTCGCACAAGGACTGCTTCCGCGTTCAGGACGCCTATACCCTGCGGTGCTCCCCGCAGGTCCACGGCGCCACCAAGGATGCAGTGGCCTATGTCCGCAAGGTCGTCGAAACCGAGATGAACTCATCCACCAACAACCCGTTGATATTTGCCGATCAGCAGGATTTTCTGCTGGGCGGAAATTTTCACGGCCAACCGGTGGGTCTCGCCCTCGATTTTCTCGGCATGGCCGTCGCGGAGTTGGCGAATATTTCCGAACGCCGCATCGAACGGCTGGTCAATCCTCATCTGAGCGGGTTGCCTGCGTTTCTGGTGAAGGACGGCGGATTGAACTCGGGTTTCATGATCGCCCAGTACACCGCCGCCGCTCTGGTCTCGGAAAACAAGGTTCTTTCCCACCCGGCCAGTGTCGACTCCATCCCCACTTCCGCCAACAAGGAGGATCACGTCTCGATGGCCACCATCGCAGCCAGAAAGGGCCGCACCATTGTCGACAATGCCCGTGATGTGGTAGCCATCGAGCTGCTGTGCGCCGCTCAGGCGCTCGATCTTTTCACCAATCTGAAACCCGGCCGGGGTAACCGGGCTGCCTACGATGTGATTCGTCAAACGATCGACCATCTGGATACGGATCGCATCCTGGCCGAAGATATCGTCCGCATGCGCACCCTGATGAAAAGCGGCGAACTGCTGAATGCGGTCGAGGCGGCCGTCGGCCAGCTGATCTGAGGAAAGTTTGCCGGTTTCGCCGGTTGACGCTGTCGATGCATGCAACTTCAGATGTGGCAGTTTTGGTCAGTGCCATCTTAGAAAAGGCAATGAGGTATACAGGAAACGAAACCTTCGGACGATCCGCTGATCTAGCGGTTAATTCCATTAGCCGTTGGCCTTTCGCCGTGTGCCGTCATGATTTGCCATGTGCCTTTTACCGTGAGCCGTTTTCTTCCTCATCTTCAACTTGACGGACCGTGAGCGGAAAGCTATGGTATCGATTCTTAAACCATCATGGCCCTGCAAGCCTCCACGACGCATGAAAATTTTAATGACATCACCGACACTGAAATCCGACGCCCTGCTGCTGCTCACCGCAACGATCTGGGGATTTGCCTTCGTCGCGCAGCGCGTGGGCATGGATTTTGTGGGCCCGTTTGCCTTCAACGGCATCCGTTTTGCCCTCGGCAGTCTGGTTCTGGTGCCCTTTATCTTGAAACAGGATCGAAAGCCGACGGGGGCGGCAGGTCTTGGAGGAGACAACGGACCTTTAGCGATCCTGTGGGGCGGCGGACTGGCCGGTATACTGCTGTTTGCCGGCGCTTCTCTGCAGCAAGTGGGCCTCGTTTATACCACTGCTGGAAACGCCGGATTCATCACCGGGCTGTATGTTGTCATCGTGCCGATCCTGGGCCTTCTTTTTCAGCAACAGCCGAATGCCGGAACATGGATCGGCGTACTTCTGGCGGCAGTCGGTCTCTATCTCCTGAGCATCACCGATCGCTTCAGCATTGCTTTCGGCGATCTTCTCGAATTGATCGGAGCGTTCTTCTGGGCCGGGCATGTACTGCTCATCGGCTGGTTGTCGCCCCGTATGAATTCGTTAAAACTGGCCTTGGCCCAGTTCGCGGCCTGTTCTTTTTTCAGTTTGCTGGCAGCGGCTCTTTTCGAAACCACCACACTTCACGGCGTCGCCCGGGCGACTGTGCCGATCCTTTACGGCGGCGCCCTGTCGGTGGGAGTGGCCTATACGCTGCAGGTGGTGGCACAACGCGACGCCCATCCGGCCCACGCGTCCATACTGTTGAGTCTGGAAGCCGTTTTCGCCGCCATCGGCGGCTGGATCGTTCTGGGAGAGCGCCTGACCGCCCGAGGATTTCTGGGGTGCGGTTTGATGCTGGCCGGCATGCTCATTTCACAGCTCTGGTGTCTCGTTAGACTTCCGGAAACAAAGATTCCGAGGGTCATGTCTGTTGGACCGTCCCGGAAGACAGTCCCGCGATAATCTTCTTAAGGTCCTCATGCCCAACATAGACCGCGACGAAATTCGCAAATTCGAGGCGCAGACCGCTTTTTGGTGGGACAAAAAAGGGGAATTCAAGGGGCTGCACGACATCAACCCGCTGAGGCTGGCGTACATCGCCGAACGGGCGCATCTGGCCGGCAAGCGGGTCGTCGATGTGGGCTGCGGCGGCGGAATTCTCGCGGAGGCAATGGCCCAACACGGTGCCAGGGTCACGGGAATCGATGCCGGTGATGCCCCTCTGGCCGTCGCCAGGTCGCACGCCGAAGACTCCGGTTTGAAGATCATCTATCGCCGCACGACGGCCGAAGAACTGGCGGAAGTATCGCCCGGTTCATTTGATGTGGCCACCTGTATGGAATTGCTGGAGCACGTCCCGGATCCACCCTCGGTTGTCCGGGCCTGCGGACATCTGGTGAAACCCGGCGGGGCCGTCTTTTTCGGCACCCTCAACCGGACAGTGAGGTCATTTCTGCTGGCCATCATTGCGGCGGAATATATTTTGGGTATCGTCAAAAGAGGAACCCATACCTTCCGCCGATTTGTCAAACCGGCCGAAATCGACCGCTGGGCTGCAAATGCGGGGCTGCTTCATCAAGACCTGACCGGTCTCTACTATAATCCGGTTTTCAAGAGAATGGGCCTGGGGGGCAGTACGGCCGTGAATTATCTGATGCAGTTCAAGAAGCCGGAGGGAAACGACACATCTCACAGCGCATCGCGGTAACAGGCTCCATTCCGCCGCGCATACGGAACATCGCATGCCATGAAACCACCGCCAGACTTTTATCCGTTGCCCATTCAGGACAGCCACCTGTGTTTTGCGTGCGGCCCGGCCAATTCGGCAGGCCTGAAGATGCAGTTTTTTGCCAATCAGGATTCGGTGGTCTCGTGGCTGACTGTGCCCGATCACCTGCGAGGCTGGAATACCCTGGTACATGGCGGGGTGACATCGACCATCCTGGATGAAATCATGAGCTGGGCCGCCATCCACCTTCTCAAGACGATTATTTTGACCAAGTCCATGAGGATCGAATTCAGGAAACCGGTTTTTATCGGTCAGCCGCTCCGAGCCGTCGGCAGGGTCGCCGAAATAAAAAATGAAAGGGAAGCCGTAATGGAAGGGTTGCTCTACGGTCCGGAAGACGAGGTGTGCGCCGAAGCGAGAGGCAATTTCGCCCTTCTCAAGCCGAAAGTGGCGCGCAAGCTCGGTATCGTCGACGAACAGGCCCTGCGGGATCTGCTCCCGGAAGGCGAAACCTGATCGGCGGATGAGCGCAGGGGAGCGTTGGCTATTATAACCCGATTATCGAGGAGGCATTACCATGGTCGTTTCAAATTTTCTGAAGGCCGCCGAAAAATTTGAAATCCAGGCCTACAAACGTCCGAAAAATCCAAAGGAATTGAGAAAAACTCACGTTGCCTTTACCGGATCGCCGCAAAAACATCCGTACGA